>JBLWTS010000051.1:0-23699 GCA_048270045.1 Aequorivita sp. | reverse complement strand
GCGATGTTTTTACAGTATATTTAAAAACTCCACTTCCAATTTTAAGCGACAGACTTTTAAGGAAAGGGAAATGCGACCTTTGCTGAGTCATTTGCAGACTAAAGAGGAATTGTTGGAATTTGTGGGAATCCATCTTTTTGAACGTTCCCATTTTTATAATCAGGCTGGATTAGTCGTAGAGACTGGTGATGACTCTCCAAAACAGATTGCGAATAGAATTGTTAAAAATTTATTCTAGAATAGCCCTATCATTCATCCCATCAAATATCACACTTATGTTTTCATTAAGCGAAGTGGAAAGGGAAATTCCTTTAAAATCGGCCTTTACAGGATACTTCTTGTGATTTCTATCTACTAACACCGCGGTTTTAAATTGCTTCAAAGGAACCTCTAGAAAATGCTTTACGCCATAAACTAAAGTTGTGCCAGAGTGGAGGACATCATCTACAAGCAACAAGGATTTGTTTGTGTATTCCTTTGGAGATAAAGAAGTGGTCACAGGCTTTGTGGGATTTTTTTTATCGATATTCACTTCACAGAGCGTAACCTTTATGGGCGAAATTTTTTCAACTTCTGTTTTGATTTTCTGAGCAAGGATAAATCCGTTTTCTTTGATTCCTGCAATCACTACTTCCGATTCGTCCACATTTGTTTCATAGAGTTGATAGGCCATTCGCTTGATTTTATGGGCGATTTGGGTTTTGTTCAAAATGAGTGAATCCAGCTTTTTCATAGGGCTATTTTTTTTCAAAGGTACTTAAAGTGCGTCGCTTTCAGAGTTTTCGGAATCGGTAAAATCATCCAGATCCCTTCGGTCTTTTTTGGTGGGTCTGCCTACACCTTTTTCCCTGTAATACTTTTTCGCGTATTGTAACATTTCATTGGTTTCGAAAGCCTCTTTCGGAGTTGTGTCTTTTCTATAAATATCCACAAGTTTAGCTCCCACACGACTTTCAGGAACATCCAGGACTTCTATTTGATAGTTTATTTGTTCTTTTCTGAGCGTGATTAAATCTCCAGGATAAACCTCTCTAGATGGTTTTACAATATCGCCATTCACTCTAACAGCGCCTTTTCTACAGATTTGGGTAGCAATATTGCGCGTTTTGAGATAGCGAATGCACCAAAGATATTTATCAACTCTCATAAATTATAAACCTAAAAACAACGTTAATAGCTTGTACAAAAATAACCGAAAATTGTATCTTGCGGCCTAAATTTAGAGATGATGAGTAGATTTAAATACGGTTTTATACTTTTGGCGACTTTGTTTGTAGTTACGGTTTCCTGTAAAAAGGATGATGATGATGGTCCAGATCCTATTCCACCTAGAGATCGGGGTCCTGAAGCAGAGCGTGCTCAGGCCCAAATAGACTCCTTTCTTATGACTCATTTTTATAATTATTCGGAATTTGAGACTCCTCCTGAAAATTTTGATTATAAGATAAAGTTCGACACCATTGCCGGTGAAAACGCCTCCAAAACTCCTTTGATGGACCAGGTTACATCCAAAATCGTTAAGGATGTCGTGGATGGTAGCGTGGAATATAAACTATACTATTTAAAAGTACGTGAAGGTGGCGGTGATAGACCTCATTTTTCCGATTATACTACCTACACCTATGAAGGAAGGACATTGACTTTGGACATGTTTGATAGTGCGGTAACACCCGTGAGATTCAGTCTTGTGGATGATAAAAACAGCTCGGGGATTATAAGAGGATTACAGCTGGCTTTAATTGAATTTAAAGGAGCGGCAAATACAATAACAAACCCTGACGGGACTTTGAGTTTTGAGGATTATGGTATAGGCGCAGTGTTTGTGCCGTCTGGATTAGGATACTATCAGTTTCCTCCTTCTTCGTCAGGAATTAAATCTTATGATCAGCTTATTTTCTCATTTGCATTGTTTTCTAGAGAGATTGCAGATCATGATGGAGACGGAATCCCTTCTTATATGGAGGACCGGAACAACAATCAATATTTGATGGACGACGACACGGATGGCGATGGAATTCCCAACTATCTTGATAATGATGATGATGGCGATCGACGCTTAACTCGTGATGAAATTATTATTAATGAAGATGGAACGCTTGAGTTTCCTGATAAAAATGGAAATGGTACCCCAGATTATTTGGATAAAACTATTTGATAAAAGAACTTAAATAAAACGAAAATGGCCGTCTCATTTAAAAATTTGAGACGGCTATTTCCTTTATCCTAATCGGTAATATTTAAGAATTATTCAGGTTGTTTTCAGATTCACTGTGGTTATACACCTGTTAACCTAGAATTTATTCTTCTACAGTCTTTAAATTATCGTCGGAGTTGCGATCAATCAACTTGTTGTAGGGATCAATTCCAGCTTTTAAAGGCTTTTTATCAGTGATTATAGTAAAAGTATTATCATCAGAATTCAACCATTTTAACTCAAAATATAGCGGGTTTTTGATAGTTACTCCGTCTTCATTTACCACATCTTCATCAAACAAACCGATGTCGATAAGGTTTTTCTTGTCGTCAACTCTATCTTCTCTGCCTTTATTATCGTGATAGATTTTTTTGGAATTTACAGTAAAGGTGGTTTCCCATTTTCCATTGTCCAAAGCTTTTGTTTTGGCGTCCATCACTCTATTTTCATACAAGACAATTTCTTTAAAACCATCATTTATTTTATATTTTAAAGAATCAGGAGTTACTGCATATAAAGCTTTATATAAATCTTCAGAAGTTGGATAATAGCCTTTTTCGTTATATTTAAATTCGTCCAGGAAGTTTTTCAGCCCGCTGTTTACAACGTCTTCGCCCATTACATCTTGCAAATCATACATAATCATAGATCCTTTTTCGTACCAAATATGTTGACCTGTCTCCACATCCAATAAGGAACGTTCTGGTTTAAAGCTAAATTTTCGTCCAGCTAAATACTTGTCTAATGAGTTTTTCAAGAACGATTTAATCCCGTTTTCTCCATACTCTTGTTTCATTGTCATTAACGAAGCATATTCGGCCAAAGTTTCTGAAATAATATTGGCTCCCGAGGTTTTACTCGGCGTAACAATATGTCCCCACCATTGATGCGCTACTTCGTGGGAAGTAATCCTAAAGGCGTAATTATAACTGTCTGCTTTTGAAAAATCGGCTGAGAAACCGAAATTTTCAGAATAGGGGATGGTTGTAGCAAAAGATTGCGCAAATGTCGCATAGGCTGGGAATTCTATAATCCGAATTACCGAGTGCGGATATTCTAAAAAATGCTTTGAATTGTAATTCAACGCTATTTTTATCCCTTTGATAAAATGTTCCAGATTTTTTTTGTGTTTTGGAGAATGGTATATTTCTATCGCCACTTTTCTCCCACTTGGGGCAGTCCAACTATCCTTTTCAATATCATAGGTCGCGGAAACAAAACTGAAAAAATAATCCGTTTTTTCCTGTAATTTATATTGAAAATAACTTCGGTCGTTTTCATCCCATTGCTTCATAAGTGTTCCTGGAGCTATTGCCGTTTGTCCTTTTGAAGTACTTACCACCGCTTCAAAATTGAGATAGTCTCCATCTTCATTAAATAAGTTTTTCTTTAAAGCGGTACTATCTGTTCTGGATGGATATAGAAAATCAAGTTCCTCTAAACCATACTTTTTGCGTACTCCGTTTTCAATCAAACCGCGTTCATAATGAAAGGAAGGAAAAATACCATCCCTGAAAAAAGTACCATTGCCCAAAATCGCAGTTTCAGTATCTGAAGAGAAGCCATGAGTATTAACTTCGGTTTCGATCACTAACGAAGCGGTTTCTTCCGGTTGTAAACTGGTTGGCAACTTGTAAATAAACATCCGATACTCTTCATCCATCAAAAATGGTTTTAACTCCCTTCCGTTATAGGTCACTTTGGTGATTTTTGTATCAGCAATGGGGAATTGTACTTCCATTAAAAGCGTATCAATAGCAGTTTCAAAATTATTGATGACCTTAAATTCACCCTTGGCGACAACGCGCCTGTCTTCTGGAAAGATATCGATAAACGCTTTTAAATCGATGACTTGAATGTGGGGTTTGTCAATGTATTTGCCATATTTCTTTTCAGCATCAGCATTTAGCTTTTCGCTATAGTTACTATCTTCTAACTGGTTTAAGACTTTTAAGTTGTAGTAGCTATACGCACCTACAGAAACAAAAGCCAAAATAAAAAACATCATAAGGCCTAACGTTTTTCCCCTGAAACGTTGTTTAGCAATGTTCAGGCGTTCCTTTCCCGAAGAAAGGAAACCACGATTCCAAAAGACGATACCGATAGTTGCTAAAATACAGGTTAATAAAATCCAATACAGATTTAACCAAAACTGTCCATATAGATAATGTCCAAATCCATTTAAATCACTTAAAAACGATCCCGGAGTGCCGCCAAAAATCACCAACGGATTTGAAGTCTTAAACGCTAAGGTTAAAAGGATAGGCAAACCAATATATATGATAATGACAATAAAATGGCCTAAGAATTTATTGTTCACCAACACGTGAATAAAAAATGCCAAAAGCACTGTCATTACATAGCTTGGAAAAATAGTTGTAAAATTATAGGTCAAATACATCCCCAATTCATAGTGGAAATAGCCATTAAAAGTTTGATACAAAACACCAACTACCACATTGAGTAGAGTTAAAACCACCGCCACGCCAAGTAGCGCAATAATCTTAGATAGGTATAAAGTGATGTTACTAACAGGCAAGGCATCGTAAAACTCAAAGGTTTTATTCTGTCGGGTTCTATGAACAGCTTCCCCTGCATAAATCACCAAGATAATGATAGAGAACAACGATAAGCCAGCAGAAATTTGCGACACCATATACCGCGTCAATGGAAGTGATGGCGTTCCGTATATTTGATTGGATTGATAAGTAACAAATCCTGCAACGATAATTCCCATTACAATCAAAATGACAAAAACAGTTTCTTTTACAACAGAAAGAAATTCTATTTTACTCAATGATAACAGGTTTTCGCGGCGGGCTTTGGCGTTGAACACTTGGGTGATGTTGGGTATGAAAGATGAAGGAACATATTCTTCTTTGCCTTCCTTCGCTGACTTTCTCTTAGGGGTATTTAAAAATCCTTTATAGGAAAACTTAAATAAGGTGAAAAAGAAAATCAGGAAAGCAAGCCCTAACCACAACAAACGATTTAGTGCAAATTTCCCAGAAAGTGATAATTGGGAATGATTCAATTCATCAATAGTCCAATACTTTGTAATATAGCCATAAGCTGTTTCTCCAAACGGATCTACATACACGCTCAGCCACTCGGTATCCAAACTGGATAATAGTTGTTGTGAGGCGATGGTTAGAATAAGAATGACAATTCCCCCTAAATATAAAATAGACATTCGTTTGAAAAAAGTCATCAAACAAAAGAATAAGCTGCCTATAAAAAAGGCGTTGAAGGTTAATAGATAGATGAAGGGTAGGGCGTAGGAAGTGAAATTAAAGGCAGTATATGTTCCATAATCAGGTCTTCCAAGGAAAGCACCCATAGTGAAACCAATTATAGCACCGAGCACCGCTGCAATATTCATAATGGTAACAATGGTAAAACTACCAAAGAACCTTCCGAGGATGTAGTTTTTTTCTGAAATGGGAAAGGTAAAGTACGTTTGTGCAGTTCTATGTTCCTGATCTCGATACACAGCAACTCCCATAATAGCGGCATAAAAGAACAAGCTGATAATACTCATTCCACCCAAAATACCAACAATAGAGTCTGGACTGTTGGTAAATTGAGCCGTAACTGAATCTTCAAAAACACTTAATAAAAGTGGAATAATAAACATCAACGTAATGTAGATGTAGGTTGCTGGACGCCGAAACCGATATTTCAGTTCAAATAAGAAAATCTCCTTCATGATTATACGGTTTGAGGTTGGTTGATACTATAGAAATAAAAATCTTCTAAGTTGTTGTTGACCACTTCAAAACCTTCACCCGGATGGGTTTCACTATATATATTTACGTTCATATTTCCACTTCGCAAATAGGTTGAAAGCACGGTGTATTCTGATTGATACTTTTCAATTTCATTTTTTTCAATTCGCTTGCGATATATTTTTTCGTTTAACGAATTAGACAATTTTAACGGATGTCCCTGCACCACAACTTCTCCATTGTTAAAGACTGCCATATTGGTGCATAAATTCACAACATCATCAACAATGTGGGTTGATAAAATAACCACAGCATCTTCACCCAATTCGCTTAATAAGTTATGAAAACGGTTGCGTTCCAGAGGATCCAAACCTGCCGTTGGTTCATCCACAATAATCAATTTTGGGTTTCCTATTAACGCTTGTGCAATCCCGAAACGTTGACGCATTCCGCCAGAATAATCTCCTAGATTTCGTTTTCTGAACTTGTACAGATTTACTTTTTCCAAAAGATCGGCCACATAGGCTGTTCGATCCTTAGTGCTATGGATGCCTTTAATTTTTGCAATATGATTAAGCATCATTTCCGCGGTTACCTTTGGATACACTCCAAAATCCTGAGGTAAATAGCCTAATACTTCTCGTAATTCTTCTGGTTGACTAAACACATCAATACCATCAAACTCGATGGAACCACTGTCGGCGACTTGCAGGGTTGCGATGGTGCGCATCAGAGTGGATTTTCCTGCGCCGTTTGGTCCTAGAAGTCCAAACATTCCTTTATGGATTTCAAGGTTTACATTGTTTAAAGCCTGTGTTCCGTTGGGATAGGTTTTATTCAGGTTTTTGATTGAAAGCATAGTCTTTTGGTTTTGATGGTTGCTGATTTAATTGTGTTAGTAGCTACTTTGGAACTAATGTTACTATTTGAGTTGATTTTCGAGCTGTGAAACTAATTATTTCGAATTTATTAGCTAACAGGATTCCTAGTAAATATTTAATAGAACTCTTCGGCGGCTGTATAGATTCAGACGAGTGAACACAAAAACAGTAAAAGGTTCTTAAATTCTACAATGGATAGATAAGTTGTCCAATCAAACAACTAACCTTTCTCGATTTCGGAGAGGATAAGAAGGGTAGTGGGGCTTCCGTATTTAATGAGTTTATCTATAAAATGTTGAAGGTGTAATTGATCGCGAAGAACAACCCTAACATGTATGTTGTAAGGTCCTGTTATTCTGAATGCTTCTTGCACTTCTGGATACGTATTGATTTCTGATAGAATGTATTTTAGCTTGCCATCAAATATTTTCAGAAGAATAAACACTTCTAGCCCATTTCCCAAAAGAGCTTGGTTTAGTTCCACACTATAGGATTTTATAACCCCAAGGTCTTCCAATTTCTGAATCCGTTCCCGCACAGACGATGGTGAAAGGGCTATTTTTCTTCCTATTTCTGCAAAAGAAGCTCTGCCATTCTGCTTAAGAAGGTCGATTATTTGAACATCTATGCCACTAACCATTGATTCAATTGTTTAAAATCAAAAATACCTATTTTATTTTGAAAAATTTATTTTATACCCTTCAATCAATTTCTAAGTCAACAATATGCCCCGTAATTTTATAGTATAAAATATGATTTATTTAAGATGTCAATAGAAATTTTTTCAATCCTCGCACTAGGGATATTTGTCGGGTTTTATGTGCAAACGGTAGTTGGATTTGCAGGTTCATTAATGGCACTTCCTATTCTGCTATTAAAAATGGAACTTCCCGATGCTATTGCCTATATTTCTATTTTTTATCTGCTTTCGAGTATTTTTCTTATAACAAAGGAATGGCAAAACATTGATAGAAAACTTATTCTTCAACTAGCCCTAGCATCCATAATAGGTGTTATTATGGGTATTGTGGTACTTACTTTCGCAAAACCAATAGTCCTAAAAAAAGGGCTTGGAGTTTTCATTCTCTTGTATGTTGGGTATGCTTTTTTGGGGAAAAGGAAAGTGAAACTAAACCGAGCTGGAGTCATAATCGTTGGGGTCTTAGCAGGTTTTTTTTCGGGAGTGTTCTCTACAGGGGGGCCGTTGTATGTTATTTGTGTTGAAAACACCGTCAAGAATATTAAAACCTTTAGAGCCACTATGATTGGAGTTTTGGGCTTGGTAACAATTACCCGAGTCCCTGCCTTGGCCGTGAGTGGAATATTAAACTTCGGACATATAAAAATGACACTCTTTGTAATTCCAGTTTTCCTTTTTGCCCAATTTTTAGGTAAGAGAACCTTTATGAAGATTGAAGAAGATTTGTTTAAGCGATCGTTAATGCTCCTTTTGTGTATTTCTGGATTGATGCTGATATTTTAGGGAACAAATAACAAACTCTAGATAACAAATTCCAAAAAGCAAATAAGAAATAACAAAATCCAGATCCCAATTGTCCGCTTAGAAATATATGATATCGTAAAAGTCAAACCAATAACAAATTCTTTTAATCACCTTAACCCAATTCCCCCTCCTTTATTGAGTATTTTTGTCCGTTCTATTATTGATAAATAAATATGCAGTATTTAAAGGAAACAACCAACAAAAAGAATAAATCCCAACCTAAAGTTACCATGCTTCAGGCTTTCAAAACCATCATTTGGCCTAGACGAAATTTGGTTTTTATAGGCCTAGTCTTAATAGTCATTAGGAGTTTGTCTGGCTTGGTTTTACCTTGGCAGAGTAAAGTGTTGCTGGATGACGTTGTTCCAAATAAGGACATGTCTCAACTTTATACCCTAATCGCTATAGTAATAAGCGCCATAACCATACAGGCGGTAACCTCGTTTTTGCTTACGAGAATACTAAGCGTACAAGCGCAGTATTTAATAAGCGAACTGAGATCCCAAGTACAGAAAAAAGTGCTTTCCCTACCCATCAGTTTTTTCGATAACACCAAATCTGGCGCATTGGTTTCAAGGATTATGACCGATGTGGAAGGCGTTCGAAATCTTATTGGAACAGGGTTAGTGCAACTAGTAGGTGGTTCCTTTACGGCTGTCGTTTCCTTGATTATTTTAATCAAACTAAATGCCTGGATGACTCTTTTTGTGCTTTTGCCACTTTCCATCTTTGGTTTAGTAGCACTAAAAGCTTTTAAATACATTCGTCCCGTGTTTAGAACCCGTGGTAAAATCAATGCTGAAGTTACAGGAAGACTAACCGAAACCCTTGCGGGAGTTCGGGTAATAAAAGCCTTTAATGCGGAAGAACAAGAGAGTATTGTTTTTGAGCAAGGAGTTGATAGGCTATATCAGAACGTTAAAAAGAGCCTAACAGCAACCGCTTTAATGACCAGCTCTTCCACTTTTTTAATCGGAGTAGCTACCACCGGAATTATGGGAATGGGAGGTTATTATATGATGATTGGCGAAATGACTACAGGAGATTTTCTATTTTTCACCCTAATCCTCGGGTTTATGATTGCGCCAATTGTTCAAATGAGCAATATCGGAAGTCAGTTAACAGAAGCATTAGCGGGTCTTGATAGAACCGAAGAACTGATGAATATGACTGCCGAAGAAGATAACCACGAAAGAAATATTCAGCTAAACACCATAAAAGGCGACATTGAATTCAATGATGTTTCCTTTTCTTATGAAGAAGGGAAACAGATTTTGCACAACATCAACTTTAAAGCCCCTGCGGGTTCTGTTACGGCCTTAGTGGGAAGTTCAGGATCAGGGAAATCGACTATAGCAGGGCTTTCTGCTACTTTCTTAACGCCACAAAAAGGAAAGGTTACTATTGATAATCAGGATTTATCACAAGTTAAACTAAGCAGCTATCGTCAGTATTTAGGCGTGGTTTTGCAGGATGAGTTTTTGTTTGAAGGAACGATTCGCGAAAACATTATGTTTCCAAGGCCCAATGCCACGGAAGCTGAAGTTCAAAATGCAGTAAAAGCAGCTTATGTAAACGAATTTACCGATAGGTTTGAGGAAGGCTTAGAAACCTTAATTGGCGAAAGAGGCGTAAAACTCTCTGGCGGACAAAGACAACGATTGGCCATTGCTCGTGCCATTTTAGCAAACCCGAAAATCATTATTCTAGATGAAGCCACCTCAAGTCTAGATACCCAAAGTGAAGCCTTAATCCAGAAAAGTTTGGCTGAATTAATCAAAGATAGGACCACCATCGTTATTGCCCACCGGTTGAGTACGATTAGAAAGGCAGATCAAATTTTAGTGATTGAAGCAGGGCATATTGTGGAACGTGGCACCCACGACCAATTGATTGCGAAAGAAGGTAGGTATTATGAATTGTATACGTATCAGGCGAAGATTTGAGAGATTGGAAAGGTGAAGTTTTTTATTATTAGAAGTGTTTTTAAGTATTGCTAGCGCGAGCATCTCGCTCGTGACAATTTGCAGCAAAGCAAACGCCAGTAGCTAATTTGTCATCTCGAAACCCTTATTATCCAAAATTACCAACTATTCCGATTTCCAGAATTTTGCGGCATATTTTAGCAGAGCGTTTTTGTCTGATTCAATCCCCAATTTCCGTATGATCCCGGCTCTGTGGGCTTCAATGGTTTTTCCAGATAAAAACAGCATATCCGCAATTTCCTTGGTGGTTTTTTGTTGCACGATTAATTCAAAAATCTTCTTTTCTGAAAAAGATAGTTTCTCCATTGCTTCCCCTTTGAGATAATCAATATCAGTTTCTAGATTAAACCGTATTCTGTGACTGTGATAGGTCTCATTTTTCTCTAGATGTTTTAAACAGTCTTTCAGTTCCTCTAGAGCATATTGTTTTAAGAGGTAGGCATTGATTTTTAGCTCCTCAGCTTTTTTGAAAACACTTTTTTCTTTGTGTGAGGTTAGCAAAACAATCTTGGTAGGCAAGTTATACAACCTGATGTTTTCCGCAACCTCTAAACCATCCATTTCGGGCATGCTTATATCCAGAATTACAAAGGCAGGCTTTAGTCTTTTTATGGCATTCCAGGCATCTTGCCCGTTGCTATGACTTTCTAAAACAATATGCCCCATTCCTTCAAGTAGCACTTGGGTTCCTAACAATGTTAGGGGATGATCGTCTGCAATTACAAAATACATAATTATAAAGTTTTTGTGTCTAATTAAAGATTAAAACTCCTGCTCCCAACGGGTTGAGGCAGTGGTAGTTATTTTAGCTTCTATGATAATTGTGTCTGTAAGGGTTATTGGGTTATTTGGGAATGGATATTTTAATTACTGTTCCTTTGCTATCCGATTTAAAACGAACTGTACCCTTAATAAACTTGGTGCGCTCGGTGATGTTTAACAAGCCAAAGCAATTCCCTTTTTCCAACATTTTATCAACTTCAAACCCTTTTCCGTTATCTTTTATTTCTGCATACACAGCCTTTGAATCTTCAGTAATGGTTATTTTTCCTGCCACCGCATCGGAATGCTTCATCATATTGGTGGTGGCTTCTTGAATTATTCTGTATAGCTGAAGCTCAACGGTCGTGTCCAACGTTCCCTTATACGCTATGTCTGAAGTAAGCAGAAAGCTATGTTGATTTTGAGCTCGGTCGGTTAATTGCTCTATGCTCTCCTTTAACCCCAATTTATCAAATAGGGTAGGGCTCAGGTTTCTGCTTATATTCCGAACTTCCTCCAGTATGGTATCAATTTTTGCTTTAAAGTCATACGTATTGCTTTCCAAAGCATGGCGCAAATTAACCAGTTCGTTACTCACGCTGTCATGCAGGTCAGATGCAATTCGTTTCCGCTCGTCTTCCGTTTTGCTCAGCAATTGCGACATAAAGTTATCTGTGAGCTGTTTTTCTCTTAAAATGCTTTTACTTCTGCTCCAGATCATCAATATTAAAAAGATCAACACTACAAATATGGCTCCCACGCCTAACGCAAGAATCAAATCCCGTTGTGCTTCTAGCTGTTTTTCTTGCTGTAGTATTTTTCTTTGCTTTCGCTCAGTTTCATATTTTCGTTCTACCTCAAATAGCTTCCCTTTTATTATCCCTTCCGATTCTTTATCCTGACTTCTTAGTAAATATTTGGCGTAAGTGTTTGCTTTTTTATAATCTCCTTTCTTCGTGTAATAGGTAAATAGTCCATTCCCCAATTGCACCATAAATTGTGGGTTTGGGTCTTCCTCTGCCGCAATTTCATTATAGAACTCTTCTGCTTGTTCATAATTCTTTAACGGCCTATCAAAAATTTGGGCAAACATTATTTCCTGAAAAAGCGTTCGCATCTGCAAATCGGGACTATTGCTTTGGTCCGTCATCTCCCGAGCTCTTTGCAAGTAGGCCAAGGCTTCATCTTCCTCGCGTTGTGCAATGTGTTTAAAAGCCAAAAGTTGAGTAAGTAGGGCCTTGTGATACTTATTAATTTCTGGATAATCCTTGGCTTGAATTGCCATGGAGTCAATGTATTTTATGGCCCCAATGGTATCGGCCTGCGCAATGTTCAAATTAACGTAAAATGAATACGCCGAGAAGGTGAGGGATTTCATTTTTTGGCTTTTCACTATCTGCAAGCCCTTTTCTAAGTTTGCCTCGGCTTCCTTATAGGCAGAGTTTTGACTGTAAACATTATATAGCAACAGATAACAGGTTCCTTGATTGGTTACATCGCCTATTTCCTCAAAAATACGCAACGCTCCAATAAGGTGCTTTTCGGTCTTTTCAAAATTTCGCAGTTGCGAATAGTTTTGTGCAAGCGAAAAGTTTGAGAATCCTATAATTTGCTTGTGCGATTTTGATTCTGGCGGGATGGCAATGGCTTTTTCAAACCATTTCGAACTTTCAGTCAAATTGTTCCTAAAGTAATTTTGTGACCCTAGATAATATCCTAATTGACTTTTTGATTCCCCACTTATATCGTCCTCATGGGAATTGTAGAAATTAATAGTGGTTTTATAATAAATACTGTCAAAGTGTATATTTCTATCTAGCGCATTGCCATAGGCCATTAAATAAATAGCCGCATTTTCAAAGTTTTTGGTATCCAACTCATGGTTGAAGTGATAAAAAGCACTGTCCTTATACACTTCATTTTGATAGTTTACACCTTTTTCAAGCCATTCATAGCCAGGAAGGGTATGGCGGTATGCTTCAATATCCTTTTCAGATTCCTTGGGTTCTTTCTGTTCAGTAGCATCGCCACAACTAATGGCGAACATGTATAAAAGTGCGGCAACAAACAGTAAACTTAAGTTTTTCATATAAAAGGAATTTTCGATTCTCGGTTTCTCCATCTTATCAGACTCTTATACTGCTGACTTTAAAATAATGGATTTTGCCAAATATATATAGAACATTTGACTGTTCTAGGATAATGCACAAAATCACCTAAATCTCTAATCCGACTTCAATCAAAGGGACTTAAAACCAAGTTAATAACAACTATATCCGGATATATAACCTCTTTTACCTAAAATCCCTCCTCCCATAGTGTAAAAAACTATCAGCCAGCCAATGCTCCCCAACACTAACTGAGCTGATAGATTACTGTATAGTAGCATAAAATTTAACCCTTAGGGTTTTTCAAATCATGCTTCGGAATACAGGGTTAGTTGTTTATTTTTTTAGGTTCTTAATTGAAATACAAATTTCAGATATATGCTTAAGCAAAGCTTAGTGGTTAACCCTATTTCTTTTTGAGAGGTAAAAATGTGGGGTTTTTTAGTAGTTGCTGTAGACATAACAGTGTCCATTCCCACCTTTACGGATCACGGGTCAACCATCCCTCGACTCTAAAAGGAACAAACTACTCAGCTATCCCTTAAAACGCACAACGCCTTAAGTCCGCGCTTCAATCTGTGCTCGCAAAGTCGCAGGGGCGCCAAGGGTACGGTTCTGGTTGAAATAGCCTTAAATCCAATTATCCCAACCCCTTTTGTCCTGATTCAAACCTTCGTGTTTCCAGCCGTCACTTAAATCCTCCTGCCCCCAACCTTCGTGCCTCCAACAATCGTGATTCCAAATGTCATTTTTCAAAAAGTCGTGCTTCCTACCTTCCCGTTTCCATCCCCATCCATAGCTTTCCCTTCAATTTCGTTTTCGCATCCCTTTGAATCAATAAAACCCTCAGATAGTCTCCTAAAAATTTCTATTTTCGTTTTCAAAATCAAATATGAAGTTTTTCATCAATAACCTGTTCTGGATATTTCTTATTATTTCAGCCCTTGGTTACGGTCAATCTGTAAATAAGGACGAATGTAATGGGCTTATTGAGCAGGGGATTACCTTGATGTTTGAGAAAAAACATGTGCAATCTCTGGAGCTTTTGGTGAAAGCATCTGCCATTGCCGAAGAGAATAACTGGCACCAATTGGAGTTTAGGGCCATTTTGAATACCGGCTCTAATTATTACTTGATGTCAGATTTTGGAGAGGCATTGGATTATTACCTAAAAGCCTATGAACTCGCTATTGCGCATCTGGAAACCAAAGACGAGCTTACCGTACTCAATAACATCGGAATCCTTTATTTTCAGGAAAGCGATTTACCCAAAGCTAAGGAGTATTTTGAAAAGGCATACAAGCTAAGCTTTGACCAAGAAGACAAAAGCAAACACGGCTATTACGCCATCAATCTTGCGCTTGTATCCAACAAACTTGGGCTTCCCGATGAGGCCGAAGAATACATAAAAGAGGCCTTGCCCTTGGTTAAGGACAAACCAGACATCGTGCTCATGGCAAAACTGGCTATGGCTGAAAACCTTTTCACCAGAAAAAAGTATCGCGAGTCAATCCAATTATCCCAAGAGCTTTTACCTCAAATGACGGGCGAAGCCAACACCGACAACAAGGTTTTTATCCTTTTGCTCCTCTCGCAAATTGCCGAAAAGGAAAACAATGCTGCTCAGGAACTCGCGTATGCCATGGAAGCTCGAAAAACTTCCCTCCGGCTGGAGAACAGGGAAGATATTTATAACGCCATTTCGCGTGCCAACGCCAATTTGGGCGATTATACTGCCGCCTTGGTTTATAAAGACAGTGTGTTGATTGCGCGTGACAACCTACAACGGATAAGGAACAATGCCCTCTACGAAAACAACAAGATTAAATTTGAATTGCAAAACTACGCTCACGAACTCAGCGAAAGCCGCAAGTTGCTTCAGAAGGAGAGGCGTTTCTTTTATGCCATTTCCTTTGGGGTGGGTTTGTTGTTGGTTTTATTGATCTGGATATTCTTAAGCTATGTAGCCCGACACAAACAACGAAAGAAAATTGCCGAACTGGAATTGGAGCAAGAGAAGAATAAGCGACTTTTAGCCGAAAGGCAAATTCAGGAACAACAAACTCGGGTACTTTTGGAACAAGAACGTCTGAAGAATGAATTGGATAAAAAAAATAGAACCCTTACCGCCAAAGCCTTGTACTTATCCAGTAGAAACGACCTCATTCAGGAAATCGTCGATGGCTTGGCCTCAAACCCCCAGTTAAAAGCCCAACCCGAATTGCTCGCCCACATTCGGGAGTTGAGTAAGCACTTGAAGAAAGATCCTCAACTCGATAGCTTCTTTAGCCATTTTGAAGAAGTGAATCCCGACTTCACAAACAGACTACTTCAAATAAACCCAAAACTTACCCAGCAGGACATACGCTTTATCATTTATCTCTATATGAATCTTGGAAATAATGAAATTGCCGCCCTTTTAAACATTTCTCCGCAGTCCTGTAGAAAACGTAAAGAGCGTATCAGCAAAAAACTAGACTTACCCGATAATGTAAGTTTGAGTGCCTACATCGCCACTATTTAGGGGTTTGTCACACCTTCTGGTACCACATGTCACGAAATGTCCCGCTTCTTTTAAGGCAGTAACCCCGTGCAAGTGCTAATTTTACGCTACAACTAAAACAAACAAACATGGTACGAACTATTATTTTTATTACTTGCCTTTTAACGGGATTAGTGTTGAAAGCCCAAACACAAATTGAACTTACCGCAAATCCTGAATACGGGCAGATTTTTGACATCGAGTACGATGTCAATACGGAAGGAACGCTCTACGCGCGAACAGTAGGAAACCACATTGTAAAATCCACCGACGACGGAGATAGCTGGGAAATACTGTATAGTGACCCAATGTCCACGTATTGCACCCTTAGTGCAATGCGACTTATCAACAACGGCGATAATCTAAGCTTCATAGTTAAAGCCGAAGGCACTCCCTATAACAAAGTAGTGTTGATTAGCGCGGAAGATGGCAGTGTCGAAAAAGTCTTTAACGTCCCCAATCCCCAACAAGCAGATGTGCTTATTGCCAGTTATGACCTCTTTGAAGCCAATAATGACGTTGCTGTGCTTCATACCACCTACTCGATGAACTGGAACTTTACCAACGAGGTTTTCCTTACCACCGACGGCGGCACCACTTGGGAGAGCATTTATTACAGCGGTGATTATAGAGACATTTCAATAAACAATGTCGCCATTGCGCCCGACGATTCAAACAAAATATTCCTAATGCGCGGCATGTCACCCGGAAGTGATTTTGGGGGCTTGCTCGTCTCTTTGGATGCGGGGGTAACCTGGACCGAAAAAATTCCTGGCAATACCTACAGTGCCATGGCGTTTAACCCTACCAATGCCCAAGACATCTTTTTGGGCACCTTTTACGGGTACGGCACCCACCAAGAAAACCTATATCGCTCGCTAGATGGGGGTGATACTTGGAATATTGTCCCTATCACGTGGACGAGCATGTCGTCAGACCATATCAATACCATTGCTTTCAACCCTACCAATACGGATAACATTATCGTGTTGGAAGAAAATGAAATCGCTATCAGCAATGATAACGGTGCCACTTGGCAAAATGAGGTTTATACTGAAATTAACACCGAAGAATACTTTTACGGGCTGTCTGTTTCCTTTAACCCATTTACGGCCGATGAAGTTATAATCGGCACCGACTTTTACCCGTTACTATCCGAAGATGGGGGAGTGACGCTAGAAAAACTAGAGAACCCCTTTGTAAACAGTACAGGACGAATTGATTCCTACACTAGCACTTCGGAAAACCATTTGTATTACGGTTTAAGAAACGGCTTTATGCATCGAAATATAGAAACAGGTGATGAAATGGGCTATAGAATGCGTTCCCTAAACAACACCTTCGGCGCTACTACCTTCCCCTTTGCCGACAAAGAGGTGGCAGGTAGAGTGTTCAACAGCAGCCGTTTTGGGATGAATTCAGTCGTCGAAATGAGTACCGATCACGGTGCCAATTACGTTGCCCTTTACAGTAGCATGATGTTTTTGAACATCTATGAAATGGCTACCGCGCCAACAAACACCAACATTGTTTGGTTTTCCTTTGGCGATAGCTTGTATCGCATGGACGTTTCAGACCCAAATGCACCCGTAGTCAGTGAGATCACCCTACCTGCTTTTGAATTGTGTTACGGACTCATCATTGACCCATCCGATGAAAATCACGTGGTTATCTCAGTAGGAACAAAAATCTATATCACTACCGATGGCGGGTTTAGCTGGACAGAATCTTCCTCAGGTTTGGAAAGCCTAGTGGCAAGTAGCGATATGATAACCAATCTAGCCATCAACCCCTTTAATGCCGAAGAATATATTTTAGCCTCCACAAAAGGTATCTTCTTGTCTGTAGATGCAGGAGCTAGCTGGTCTCAGGTGTTTGATGGATTTGTAGAAAAAGTTGATTTTTCAACCGTAACCGATGGTCATATTGTTGCAAACAACCTCTTTTCGGATGGCTATTTATTCCCGCAATCCACAACCCGTATTATCTATTCTACCGATAGTGGTGAAAACTGGGAAGTTATTGATGGCGAAGCCTTGGAATACCTGAATTCCTCAAGCGTTACCGTTCAATTTTTCGAGGACTACGCCGATGTGTATTTCGGCACTTTTGATACAGGCTTGGCAAAATATACCATCGACCTATCCAGTATGGGCACACCAAGTTCAGCACAACCTATGGCCATCTCGCTTTACCCAAACCCTGCGAGTGATTTTATAAATATTACCAGCCAGAACCACATCATTAAGAATGTGACCCTATATACGGTTTCAGGACAGAAGGTATTTCAGGTATCGGGAGCTAAAAACCAAATCGACATCGCTGCGTTAAGCACGGGACTGTATTTGGTAAAAGTAGAAACCGACAATGGCACTCACTTCAAGCGGGTTATAAAACAATAACCTTTTAAAACCAACACGATGAGAAAACTAATAAATACTCCATACCTGTACCTTTGGGTAGCCCTACTATGTAGCGTGGGCGCTACCGCACAATTCGTCCAAGAGGCGAAAGTAATCAGTCCCGAACGCGAATCGCGTGCGGAATACGGAACAGCAACCGATATACGAGGAAATTATGCCATTGCCGGAACTCCCCGCCATAACATCGCAGCAGGCGCAGCCTATATCTATGAAAAGAATAGCGATGGGCAATGGCAATTTCTTCAATCCTTAATCCCCGATGACGGATTCGAGATGGCAGAATTTGGCGGCGCAGTTAAAATGACCGAAGACTATATAGTCGTTGCCTCTGGCAGGGCAGATATTGGCACCGAGTACCGTGCCGGCGCGCTATATGTGTATGATAAAAACGGCAGCTCTTGGGACTTTAACAGCAAGATAATCGCCAGTAACTATAGCGGCGATGATAAATTGGGAATGAACAATACCACCATTGATGCCGAAGGCGAAACCATTGTGAGTGGCGCACCAGGAGCCAACGCCTGGGAAGGCCGTGTGTATGTTTTTGAACGCACTGGTGGACTTTGGAATGAAGTTCAGATTATTGAAAACCCTGCCAATACCAATGATACTTTTGGCATCGCTGTCGCCCTGTCGGGAGATATTATGGTCATCGGCGCCAACGAATCCAATGGCCTTAAGGGCTCTGCCTATATTTATAACAAGGATGCGAGTGGCATGTGGGTTATGGAGCAGCAAATAACAGCTTCAGACGGTGCTGCGGAAGACTTCTTCGGAACCTCCGTGAGTATCGACGGTGAAACGGTGGTAGTGGGCGCCTATGGCAACCAAGGATTGAAAGGTGCCGCCTATATCTTTAAAAAAGACGACACTGAAACATGGGTAGAAACCCAAAAACTGATGGCTTCTACCCAAAACGTCGAAGCCTATTTCGGGTGGCAATGCGAAATAAAAGGAAGCCATTTGATCGTGGGTGCTCCACACATCTATGGTTCCACTCCGGGAGAAGTGTTTATGTTTTCGGAAAATAGCTCTGGCGAATGGATGGAAACCCAATTGATACAAAGCAATGATATTGCCGCCGAAGATTTTTATGGCTGGGCAGTATCCATGTATGAAGATCAGATTATGGTAGGTGCCCCGTGGGAAGACGAAGACGAAATGGGCGACAATTCGGTGGATAGAGCAGGTTCGGCCTACATTTTTAAAAACCCCACTTTAGGCACGCCACAGTTTAATGCCAACCCCCGTGAAGTAATGGGCTACCCGAACCCTACGAATGGTTTTTTCACTGTTGAAAGTACAACCACCCCCATTAGCACGCTTAAATTATATAGTATTAATGGCGTTTTAGTGCAGGAGGTACACACAATAAGCAGCAATGCCTTCACCATAAATGTGCAGGATGTTTCCAGAGGTCTGTATTTGGCACATATTGAATTAGCCGATGGCAGTAGCGTTATTCAAAAGATAATTAAAAATTAGGCGTCATAGGACCTTTTAAGAGGCGTTTGCATTTACAAACCGACCTTTAAAAAGCAGACAAAACAGAATTCTAAACAACAAGGAAAATTTCCTTACCAACCAAAAAGCCAACGCGTTTTTAATGCTTTGGCTTTTTTATAATAAGATATATAGTAATTATTTAAATAGGATTAACTCAACCTTTACTTTCATAAAAGTGCACAGGTAAATGCCCCAATCTAAAACAACAATCCCGGGGGAATAACCTCTTCAAGAATAGAGGGTTTATTGGTGTTTGTATTGCGTTTATACAAATCATTGCTTACGGGATGGGCTTTAAATTCTTTTGAAGTAAAACCGTTCTTGATTAGCTCCAACACATTTTCTTCCTGCAGCTCGGCATCAAACCACTCTTCATACAAACCTTCATCCAATACAAACGGCTGGCGTTTTTTAACGTTGTGTACCTCTGCAAAAAACGGATTGGCTGCCATCGTCAGGATAGAACAGGTATATTGGTGGGAATCTTTTCCGAGTTCCGAATAAATACCCCCAAAAGCAAACAGGTTACGGCCATCCTGTGCCTTCAAGTCCAATTGCCCTGACGAGCGATTACCATCCTCCGTCAAACTAGGCCAGCCCCTAGCATCTTCCTTGGAACTATGGTTCGTATTAAGAATATAACAGAAATACGGAATAGAAGCACCCCCACTTTTATGGGGTTCAAAAAACCCATCGGCAAGGATTAGGCAACGCTTGCTGTGGGCGGCTTCCTTGGAAACCCCTTTAAACAGCGTTTCGGACTTAATATTCAGCGTGTTGTATTTCTTTTGAAACCCCGCAATATCATCCATCCCCCAACTAGGCACATACCCCCATCGTGCGGGATAAATTAGGTCTGGCTCCTCCATTGTGATAATGTGCAAATTAGGATGCGTAAACCCCGATTGGTGGTAATAAGGCTTGTAGGTCTCTGGAAACACAAAATCCCGATGGAAATATTCCTGAACCTGTTTTTTCATCTTGGTAAGTGCAGTCTCGTAGCACATAGGCGTTGGCGTTTGGGGTTTTAAATTGAAATTTTAGGTTTGTGGTTTGGAGTTTGTGGGCTTGCCAAAGATATCCCTTTGGGGCGGGTTTTACCTTTCAGGTTTTGGGTTTCAGGTTTCAAGTCATAACAGGAAAATCCTTTGGAAAGGGGTTTAAAGTTAAGGCTTACCAGTTATGCCCTAGGCATCTCTTGCAGCTAGGGTTTGGGCGCCAAGTTTAGGGTTGCGGGTTTTAGGCTTCAAGTTGTGGCAGAAAAATTCCTTTGGGGCTAGGTTCAGCCTATAAATACGTCCCGCTTTCAATCATCGTGCTTTCAACCATCGTGCCTCAAACCGCCATAAACCAATCCGTCGTGCCTCCAAACTTTCTGATTCAAAACGTCGTATTGCAAGCAGTCCCGTTCCAAAAAGTTGTGACTCAAACCGCCGTGATTCCAAACGTCGTGCTTCAATCCGTCGTGCCTCAAACTGTCGTGCCTCAAAAAGCCGGGCCTCAACCCGTCGTGTTGCCACCCTTCATCGAGCCTGAACTTCCCTAATCCTTCCGCGCATTGATGATTTTTCCATTGGCATCAAAAACAACCTCCCAATCTTCTTTTCCTTTTTCCAATTCCACTTTATAGGTAGTCTGGTTGTCTTGCCATTTCATTTCTACATCATCTACTCGGTATTTTGCATATTTTGCTTGTATTTCTTTGCGCACGTTTGCAGGCAGGTCTGTTTCGGTAATATCCTGTTCCTTTTTAATCACCGTGCCTGAGGGCGTGTACCAGATTTCGTGTTCCATAAGGCCTACATCAAATTCCACTTTGTAATTTTCCATATCCCGTTCCCACTCAATGGCGGTTCCTTTCAGGTTTTCTTTGGCAAAAGCCGCTTTCACTGCTTCTGGAACTTCGTTCAACTTCAAATCCTGCGCCGATACCAGACTGGTAGCAAACAGCAGGAGCATAACTATTTTTAACGTTTTCATAAGTTTCGTTTTTAAATGAGCATACAAGATATTTATTTCAAGGCAAGAATATTTATAACGAATTGTTAATGTTTGAACTAGCCGTGGTTTCAACGTCATTCGGGGTAGGTTTAAAAGTTGATGGGTTTAACATTCTTCGGTGCTTGTTCAAACAACGCCCCCTTTTCGGGAAAAAGGTTAGAGCGACGTTCGAAGGACGTCCGAACAACGTCCGAACAAAGTCCGAAGAAACAAGGTGAAAAAACGGGCGGAAATAAGCGCAACAATCTGTTCAAAAGGGAGCAAAATTTAACAGAAATTAACAATTTGGAGCAATTTCGACCATGTATTTGGAAACTAGGGAAGTACGAAATACTTTAGCCTTTCATTTTTAACTGAATAATTAACTAAATCCAAAAAAAAATGGGAAAATTAACAGATGGAGTCTTCGGCGGCTTCTCAGGAAGAGTCGGAGGAGTAGTAGGCTACAACATAGGCGGTGAGGACTTGCTGCGCAAAAGGCCTAGAAAAAAGAAAGACAGAGTACCAAGCGTAAAGCAGCGTGAACAACGCGAAAAATTCCGCCTGGTGATGGATTTCTTGAAACCGATCAAAGGAGTGGTTGGGGTTTATTTCGGTTTTAGGCATAAAGCTCAATCCCGCTTTAACATAGCGGTAGGGTACAACCTGAGCAATGCTATTGCCGTAAACCCTGAAGGCAACTTTGAGCTCGACTACACTAAGGTGCTCGTTACCAAGGGCGATCTTCGTGGAATGGAAAGTGGCACCATTGAGGCTGTAGCCGAAGGGACGGTGCAACTTAACTGGACGGACAATAGCGGGCAAGGCTCTGCTACTGCCGATGATTGGGTGTTGGCCATTGCGTATTCGGAGGAACAGGATCTGTTCCAAGTCTTTTATCACGTAGGTACTCGAGGTGAGGGCAGAGCCTCAATCACCGTGCCTGCTTATTTTAGAGAGCGAAAATTGCACGTGTGGGCAACCTTGGTATCTGCCGACGATGTAATGCCGGCAATTAGTTCCTATCTAGGAACGGTAACCGTGTTGTAGCAGCCCCGTTAGGGTTGTAGTTTAAAAAGCAATGGCGAGGATTATTCCTCGCCATTGTCATTGTTATCCCGTTTTCTTTTTAAATATTAAAGCCCAACACGAAAAGGTTTATTGAGTTTCTCCCGTATTGTTCTTTCAAATTCGTCCTTCGGATAGTAATAAGTAGCCCCAAACTTTACATAAGGAAGCTCATTTTTGTTCCGTAACCTTCTTACACTCGACCTGCTGATGTGGAGAATATCCATAATATCCTCATCCATTAGCAGATTTAATTGGAATGTTTCATTCCCAGAATCATTTTCGTCTTTTTCCATAAATAAAAACTTTAGAATGAAGGGGAGGACAACAAATATAATTGATTTTTTTATTCGTTTTACAAAAACCACTCACATTTATCTCAGTGGCAACTCGTTGTAAAACCTTGGCAATGGTTTGTACGGGTTAAAGTTTGGATTGTACATAGGCTTTCAGCTTGCCTTTCTTTTGTTGTTTCAGCATCTTTTCCAGATCTGAATTTTTCCCAAGAACCCCTTTGTTCTTTTCATAGAAGGCGATGGCACGTTCAGCCCCCGCGAGTGCACCCTCCAGTTGATCACTGGAGTAGTTGTTTTCTAAACTGTACTTAGTCCACCCGCTCATAAAAGCAATGAGGCATTCGGCACACTCAATAGGAGCAAGGCCTTGTTGCAGGGCAATGGTCACCGTAGGAGAACCCGAAATCCACTTGATGAGAAATGAATTGAGTTCTTTCCGCTTGTTGGGGTTCTCGGTAATGGGAGTTTTCTGGATCCATTCAATGCTTTCCAGTACCAAGGCTTCCACAGCCTCATAATCGGCTGGAGTTTCAAGGGTAATGTTGTTGGGAATTTCTGGTTCTTGGGCGATCGCATGGGTGCCTAAAAAGAGAAGGAGTAGTAGGGTGCTTAGATTTTTCATAAGTGTGTTGTTTAGGGATGGGTTGTTCAAATATAGAAAAAGTTGGGGAGTTTGTGGGGTTATGGGGGTTTTGGTTATGGGCTAGGGTTTCTTTTTGGGA
>JBLWTS010000050.1:0-23897 GCA_048270045.1 Aequorivita sp. | reverse complement strand
GCATTCCAAAGGATTTTGATATATTTTCTACTGAAAGGTAATTCACGCTTTATATTTTGCGCAAAAGTAATGGAATATAAAACATTGAGTGTAGTTAATGTGAATAGTGGAGCTACTTTTAAAAACTGTAAACTTAAGAAAGAGCTTAATTTAGCCGTGAAGGCTCTATTCATCGTCAATTTTATCTTTATATTTCAAGAACTATTTCTAGATAATTTAACTCAAAATAGAAAGTGTAAAATATATTTCATTATTAAGCAGGTTACTTTATATTTGCCCTCAGACAATTCAGCTCTTAATGAAAATCACCAATCCATTTTTATTTCTTATTGTTGTTGTAATGCTTTGCGCTACTTCTTGCGTTTCTACAAAACAACTCACTTATTTACAGGAAGACAATGACGGAACCGATACCCTAGTTGTCATGAATAAAAAGCAAGAGCCTTATCGTTTGCAGATAAATGATCTTCTCAGCATTCGCGTTAAAGCACTGGATCAAGAGACGGTCGGGATATTTAACCCTATTAATGATGCCAATCCAAACGCCACAGGAGAGGAGAAGTTGTATTATGACGGTTTTGTGGTAAATGACCATGGGAATATCCGAATTCCAAGCTTAGGAGAGGTAAATGTCCTTGGCTTTACAGTAGATGAGGTTCGAGAAACATTGGAGACTCGTTTATTAAAGGATTATTTTAAAAAAGAAGCGAATATTTTTGTTACGGTGAAATTGGCTGGTATCCGATATACTATTAATGGTGAAATATCCAGTCCCGGTTCTAGAATAATTTATCGTGACCAAGTGAGTATTATGGAGGCAATTGCTAATAGTGGAGATATTACCATCGTTGGGGATCGGAAGGATGTCGTGATAATCAGGCAATATCCAGCAGGCCAGAAAGTTCATCATATTGACTTAACTAAATTAGATGCCATGAATTCTCCCTATTATTTTGTAAAGCCTAATGACTTAATTTTAATTAATCCTTTGCCTCAAAAATCTTTGGGGACTGGAACAACTGGACTTCAATCATTTACTACCATTGTAACTCTTATTAGCGGCTTTGCAACCTTGCTTTTACTCATCAATCGATTATAAACTACTATGAGTGAGGAATTTGACAGTAACGAAACGCAATCAACCTTTGATATAAAAGGATTTTTATATAGACTTCTACTTAATTGGCCTCTATTTTTAATTGCTTTTATAATCGCTTTTTCTGTTGCATATTATATTAATGTTCGGAAATTGCCTATTTACCAAATGGACAATTTAGTTTCTATTAGAGACGATCAAAATCCATTTTTCACCACTAATACCAGTTTGGTATTTAATTGGGGGGGTACCACAGATAAAGTAAATACGGCTGTAATTACATTGCAATCGCGTTCCCATAATGAAAAGGTGGTTGAGCGACTTCAGTATTACCTTACTTATTTGCGGGACGGAAAATACCAACAAGTTGATGCTTATAAACAAACTCCTTTTTTTGTAGAAGTTGATACTACCCAAATGCAGATGTTAAATCATCAGCTCAAAGTGGTTTTTAAGGATTCTGTTAGCTTTAATCTCTCTGCGACTTTTAATGAGGGTGAGACAATAACCTTGCAAAATTATGATACCAAGGAAAAGGAAAGGGTATTTGTAGGAGCAGGAAAATTTTCTAAGGATTTTAAGATTGGTCAGAGAATTAACACTCCGTTTTTTCATGGGGTTTTTATGCCTAATCCAGATGTGATAGCCAAGGCCGGGTCAGTTTCTTATTTGCAGTTTAGAGAATATGATGCAGCGGTTAAAAGTTTTTTAAATGTGAGCATATCCACTGAAACCAAAGGTTCTTCTGTACTAAGAATGAAAGCTATCGGGACGAACAAAGCTAAGCTGGTAGATTATCTTAATATGTCAGTACATGTATTGAGTGAAGACATGCTGGCACGTAAGAATCTTTTCGCAACCAAGACTATCCGTTTTATAGACAGTAGCCTAGCTGAAAAATCAATTGAACTGTCCTTAGTAGAGGATGAATTGAACGATTTTAAAAATAGAAATGCTATTTATGATTTAAACCGCGAAGGCAGTGAAATCCTTACGAAATTAAATGTATTGGATTTGAGAAATGAAGCGGTGACCACAGAGTTGGACTATTATAATACGCTTCAAGAATATTTAACCACCCATACTGATTATCGAGATGTTCCAGCCCCTTCAGTTGCTGGTATTTCTGAACCAAGTATTATATCGGGGGTAGGAAAAATAGTTGCCCTCGCAATTGAGCGAAATAAGCTTCAATATTCTTTTAAGGAGGACACGCCCGTGTTTAAGGATATTGATAGACAGATTGACGCTCTTAAAAAAGTACTTTTGGAGAATATCCGATCTTCTAAGAGTTTGAAAACTCAAGAGATTCAGAATATAAACCGTGATATTGCTGATTATGAGGCTCAAATGAGAACGTTGCCGAAAGAGCAACAAGCATTGTCCAAAATACAACGGAGGTACAATCTGAGCCAAGGTACATACGACTTGTTTATGGCTAAAAGAAGTGAGGCTGGACTGGTGAAAGCGGCAAATGTGAGCGATGTATTGGTAATTGATTCTGCTAAGGACACTGGAGGAGGACAAATTGGTCCAAACACCCAAATGAATTATATTATTGCTGGAATGATTTCCTTGCTCCTTCCACTTCTCCTAGTTTTTGCAAGAGTATTTTTTGACAACAAGATTGGAAATGTGAAAGATTTGGAAAAAATCACACCAATTCCATTAATTGGAGTTATCGGAGAGAATCATTCTGACACCATGTTGGCAGTCCTTGATAAGCCTAAGTCAGCAATGGCTGAGGCATTTCGTAGTTTGCGATCGAGTCTTCAGTTTCTATATAAACAACAGGGAATTACAGGAGCAAAGACCGTCTTATTGACTTCTTCTGTTAGTGGGGAGGGAAAGACCTTCTGTTCCATAAATCTTGCTTCCATCTTTGCGTTAAGTGAAAAAAAGACAGTTATAGTCGATTTGGATCTTCGCAAACCAAAAATAGCTAGCTCTTTTAATTTGGATAATTCAATTGGAGTTGTAAATTACCTTATCAATGAGGTCGATTTGGAGGCCGTTGTTCAAAAAACAGAAGTGGAGTTTCTAGATGTAATTACGTCCGGGCCGGTTCCCCCCAATCCTTCTGAATTGCTCATGGGAGAGGGGTTAGACCAATTAATTGACCTTCTGAAATCCCAGTATGATTATATTATTTTGGATTCTCCTCCAATGGGGCTAGTTTCAGACTCCTTAGAACTTGCTAAGCACGCAGATGCAACACTCTATTTAGTGCGCCAGAATTATACACATAAGGATATGCTCGGTTTCGTAAATGAGAAATACAAGAGGGGAGAGGTCAAGCATATTAGTATAATCGTTAACCAGTATGTAGAGAAATCCGGAAAAGGCTATGGTTATGGATACGGCTATGGTTACGGTTATGGGTACGGCGGTAATCCAAATAAAACCTATGGGAATGGATATCATGAACCTATCAAGCAGCCTTCATTTATGGAAAGATTAAAAAAGACTCTTGGAAGGAAATAAAACGCTTGAAATTGATTCCTTTTAGAACTAGACTTCCCTACTCATGCAAATTCTATTTTATTAGGGCATTTTATCTAACTCAATTAACAAATTTATTTTCAAGTTGTTTGAGAGAAAGGATAAATGATTCAAATCCCAGTTGTGTTTTAAAAAAATTGAGAATATATTATTGGTAATCGAGTTATTTTTCTATTTTTGCCGTCCAAAAGAGAGGAGGTGATGACACTATGTTAATTATACCAGTAAAGGACGGAGAAAATATCGATAGAGCGCTAAAGCGTTTTAAGCGGAAGTTTGACAGAACCGGCACTATGCGACAGCTTCGTGCACGACAAGCTTTTATGAAGCCTTCAGTTCGCAAACGAGCACAAATGCAAAAGGCACAATATATTCAGAATCTTAGAGATCAGGAGGAGATTTAATCCAAAGTATTGATAGATTCAATTAAACTCAAATCCGTTGGAAAATCTCCAACGGATTTTTTTATTTCAACGTCTCACATCTAAATAATTTATTTTGATTAACTTTAGCTTCTGGCATTTTGTGTTTTTTGTCTGAAAAAAAATCTCATCTTTATAAAGCAACATGTCCTTTACCGCATTTGCCAACTATCTTCAGCTTGAAAAAAAGTATTCTTCACATACTGTGACCGCTTATATGAACGATTTGGAGAACTTTCAAGATTTCGCGTCTCTTGAATACGGATACTCTGAAATACAGGAAGTGAATTACGCAGTGATACGAAACTGGATTGTCTTTCTTGTAGATTCCAAAATTTCAAACCGAACAGTAAACCGAAAGATCTCATCTCTTAAAACTTATTACAAATTTCTTCTAAAAATTGGGCAGATTGAAGCGAGCCCTCTTATAAAGCATAAGGCATTAAAAACTTCGAAAAAGATTCAAGTGCCATTCTCCGAGAGAGAAATTGATGATGTCATGGAGCAGCTGAAATCTGAATCCAGTTTTGAAGGTCTGCGGAATCGATTGATTGTTGAGCTTTTTTATTCAACTGGAATTCGACGGGCTGAGCTTATCAATATAAGGTTAGATGATATATTCATCGCTCAAAAAACCATCAAGGTTTTAGGTAAAAGAAACAAACAACGTATAATTCCATTGTTGCCAACTGTTACTAAGACCATAAATGAATATTTGCGCTGTCGAGGCGAGTTGGAAAAAATCGCGGATGAGCATTATTTATTTCTAACCCAAAAAGGGGTTAAAGTTTATGAAAGCCTTGTCTATAGAGTTATAAATACATATTTTAGTACAACATCAGAGAAAGTGAAAAAAAGCCCACATATTCTGAGGCATTCTTTTGCAACTCATCTATTAAACGAAGGTGCAGACATTAACTCTGTTAAGGAACTTTTAGGGCATTCTAGTCTTGCCTCGACACAGGTTTATACTCAAAATAGCATAGCCAAACTGAAAGAAGTCTATAAGAAGTCCCACCCCCGAAATTAAAAAGAGCATCAATGCCTATGATCTAAAAATACCTAATCTTATATTAACTCTTAATAATAATAAATATGAAGGTAAACGTTCAAACTCCAAATTTTACTGCAAAAGAAGAACTTTTAGTGTTTGTGGAGAAAAAAGTATCCAAGTTAGAACAGTTTTATGACCGGATAATTTACGCAGATGTATTTTTGAAAGTACTACAAACCAGCGAAAAAGAAAACAAAAGTGTTGAGATATTATTGAGTATTCCAGGAGATGATATCATGGTAAAAAAAGAAGGAAAAACTTTTGAAGAAGCCATAGATGAAAATGTAAAAACCTTAGAACGTCAGCTAAAAAAGAAAAAGCAAAAACAAAACGTACATTTATAGCATAATTTCCGCAAAAAAGTTTTGTGGAAAAAATAATTTTTCTACATTTGCAGTCCGTTAGAAATAGCGGACTTTTTTATGCCTCACTTTTGAGTAGGTAATGGGATAAAAAAGAGGTCTAAAAGCCGATATAGCTCAGTTGGCCAGAGCACGTGATTTGTAATCTCGGGGTCGGGGGTTCGAATCCCTCTATCGGCTCTAAAATTTCCTTAGGAAAAAGAGGAATGTTGAAATTTTGGAATTTGAAGTTTTTATATTGAAACTTCTGTTAATTGGGGAGATACTCAAGCGGCCAACGAGGACAGACTGTAAATCTGTTGGTTTCACCTTCGCAGGTTCGAATCCTGCTCTCCCCACAAACAATTTTCGATTATATGAAAATTGACAGTTTCGAATAATGAGTAAACAAGTTCCAAGGGTTTTGTTTTTAAACTTGAGAGAGTTCATTAAAATTTTGAAATTAAATCCATAATTCTGAATTCACAATTCAAAATTTAAAAATGCGGGAGTAGCTCAGTTGGTAGAGCGTCAGCCTTCCAAGCTGAATGTCGCCGGTTCGAACCCGGTCTCCCGCTCAAAAGGAGTTACAAGTTCTAAAGTTGCAAGTTTCTGCCCCTAAAACTTGGAACCGTTAAAAGCCGATGTAGCTCAGGGGTAGAGCGCTTCCTTGGTAAGGAAGAGGTCATGGGTTCAATTCCCATCATTGGCTCAAAAAACATCAGGGCCTAATATGTTGTGTTGTAATTAAAACATGTTCAATATTAGGTTGCGAGTCTCCTCAAAAATAACGGATACCTCGTAGGTTAAGGTTTGAATACATTTTTATACAATAAAACACTAATATAAACTAAGATTAAAATTAATACAAAATGGCAAAAGAAAAATTCGATCGGTCAAAACCACACTTAAATATTGGTACAATTGGTCACGTAGATCACGGAAAAACAACCACTACTGCAGCTATCACTAAGGTTATGGCTGATGCAGGATATTCTTCAGCGGTATCATTTGATCAAATTGATAATGCCCCAGAAGAAAAAGAAAGAGGTATTACAATTAACTCTTCACACGTAGAATACCAAACAGCTTTACGTCACTACGCGCACGTTGACTGTCCTGGTCACGCGGATTATGTGAAAAACATGGTTACAGGTGCTGCTCAAATGGATGGTGCTATTCTTGTAGTTGCTGCTACCGATGGCCCAATGCCACAAACACGTGAACACATTCTATTGGGTCGCCAAGTAGGTATTCCTAGAATTGTTGTGTTTATGAATAAAGTTGACTTAGTTGATGACGAGGAATTGTTGGAGCTAGTTGAAATGGAAATCCGTGACCTTCTTAACTTTTATGAGTATGATGGTGATAACGGACCAGTAGTTCAAGGTTCTGCATTAGGTGCACTTAACGGTGAGCAAAAATGGGTTGATGCCCTTCTTAAGTTAATGGAGGAAGTTGACTCTTGGATTGAAGAGCCTGTTCGTGATATTGAGAAGCCTTTCTTGATGCCTATTGAAGATGTTTTCTCTATTACTGGTCGTGGAACTGTTGCAACAGGTCGTATCGAAACAGGTATTGCCAAAACTGGTGATCCAGTTGAAATCATCGGTATGGGAGCTGAAAAATTGACGTCTACAATTACTGGTATTGAAATGTTCCGTCAAATCCTTGATAGAGGAGAGGCTGGGGATAATGCTGGTATCTTATTAAGAGGTATTGAAAAAACTCAGATTTCTAGAGGTATGGTTATTGTTAAGCCTGGATCTGTAACGCCACATTCTAAATTCAAAGCAGAGGTTTATATCCTTAAAAAGGAAGAAGGTGGGCGTCATACTCCATTTCATAACAACTACCGTCCTCAGTTCTACGTTCGTACAACTGACGTAACTGGAACAATTACGCTTCCAGAAGGTGTTGAAATGGTTATGCCAGGGGATAACTTGACTATCAATGTTGAATTGCTTCAATCCATTGCAATGAATGTAGGTCTTCGTTTCGCGATTCGTGAAGGTGGACGTACGGTTGGAGCTGGTCAGGTAACGGAAATAGTACAATAATTTATATAAGATTTAAGCTGTAGGTGTTCCGAATTCACTTCGGAATACCTTGGCTTTTATAGCGGGTCTAACCAGACTGTAGTTTATAAATCTGGATATAACTTCATAATTCTAAATTCTGAATTATAAAAACGGGTGTAGCTCAGTTGGTAGAGCACTGGTCTCCAAAACCAGGTGTCGTGAGTTCGAGTCTCTCCTCCCGTGCGATAAGCAAATCTTTGCTTTAATTAAAGCATTAGTTTGAACAGACCTAAGTGTCTGATACAGGCGGAGAAAATTCAAGAAATGTTCAAGATAATAAGAGCAAATCTTTCATCTCGCGCTTAATTTGAAATATAAAGAAATAGAAATTCTTCATAAGGAATCCCTTTGGGGTTTATCCGAAATCAATATACGGCACAAATGGTAAACTATATTACAGAATCTTACAAAGAGCTTAAAAATCACGTAAGTTGGCCTACATGGGCGGAGGCGCAAAAATTAACCGTTATTGTAGCGGTATTTTCCGTTGTGCTCGCCTTGGCGGTTTGGGGAGTTGACTCCGTTTTCAGTAAAGTTGTAGGTTTATATTTTGAATGGATCAAGTCGTAAGAAATGACTGAAACAACAGGAACAAAAAAATGGTATGTAGTCCGGTCGGTAAGCGGCCAGGAAAACAAGATCAAATCTTATATCGAAAGTGATATAAAACGATTGGGTCTTGAGGATTATATTGAACAAGTACTTGTGCCAACAGAAAAGGTAATTCAAATCCGGAACGGAAAGAAAGTGAATAAAGAAAGAGTTTACTTTCCGGGTTATATTATGATACAGGCAAATTTAGGAGGAGAAATCCCCCATATTATAAAATCGATAAACGGAGTTATCGGCTTTTTGGGTGAAACCAAAGGAGGTGATCCAGTGCCACTAAGACAATCAGAGGTAAATAGAATGTTAGGTAAAGTTGATGAATTGTCTGTAAAGGATGATAGTGTTAACATTCCTTTCATCACTGGGGAAACCGTAAAGGTAATAGACGGTCCATTCAACGGATTTAATGGTACTGTTGAAAAAATTAATGAAGAAAAACGCAAGCTAGAGGTAATGGTTAAAATTTTCGGAAGAAAGACGCCATTGGAACTCAGCTATATGCAAGTTGAAAAAGTTTAATTGTTACGCTTAATAGGTTTTTCATAAGCTTCCACTTAAGAAAAACCACATCAAAAATTGAAAAATGGCAAAAGAAATCAGTAAAGTTGTAAAGTTGCAAGTTCGCGGAGGTGCTGCTAATCCATCACCACCAGTTGGACCTGCTCTTGGTGCTGCCGGTGTCAATATCATGGAGTTTTGTAAGCAGTTTAATGCTAGAACTCAAGATAAGCAAGGAAAAGTATTGCCAGTTGCGATTACGGTTTTTAAAGACAAATCTTTTGATTTCGTTATTAAAACCCCACCCGCTGCTGTTCAAATATTGGAAGCTGCTAAAGCTAAAAAAGGCTCTGGTGAACCACACGCAAAAAAAATAGCCACAATTTCCTGGGACCAAATAAAAATGATCGCGGAAGATAAAATGCCCGATCTTAATGCCTTTACCGTTGAATCAGCAATGAAAATGGTAGCTGGTACCGCGCGTTCCATGGGAGTTAAAGTAAAAGGTGATGCACCTTTTTAATCTGAAAAAAGAATTTATAAAATGGCACGATTAACTAAAAAGCAAAAGGAAGCCCGAGCAAAGATAGAGCCTAACAAGACTTATTCTGTTGTCGAAGCTTCTGCTTTAATAAAAGAAATCACCAGCGTAAAGTTTGACGCTTCCGTAGACATTGCTGTTCGTCTTAACGTGGATCCACGTAAAGCGAATCAAATGGTAAGAGGTGTTGTTACCCTTCCACACGGAACGGGTAAAGATGTAAAGGTGTTGGCATTGGTAACTCCTGATAAGGAAGCCGAAGCCAAAGAAGCCGGAGCCGATTACGTGGGTCTTGATGAGTACCTCGACAAAATAAAAGGAGGATGGACAGATGTTGATGTTATTGTAACTATGCCAAGCGTTATGGGTAAATTAGGTCCATTAGGACGGATATTAGGTCCTCGTGGCCTTATGCCAAACCCAAAAACAGGTACAGTGACAATGGATGTTGCTAAAGCAGTTTCGGATGTAAAAGCTGGTAAAATTGACTTTAAAGTTGATAAAACTGGTATTGTACACGCGGCAATCGGAAAAGCTTCTTTCGAGGCTGATAAAATTGCAGGAAACGCAAGAGAATTATTATCAACCCTCGTTAAACTGAAGCCTCAAGCGGCTAAAGGTATTTACATTAAGAGCATCTATATGTCGAGCACAATGAGCCCTGGTGTAGAAGTGGATACTAAAAGGTTTACTGAGCAGTAAAAACTGGAAATTATGACTAGAGAAGAAAAATCACAAGTAATTGAAACGTTGACTGCGCAGTTGTCTGAAAGTGCCAATATTTATTTGGCTGATATTTCAGGACTTAACGCAGGAAACACTACTAACTTACGCCGTGCTTGTTTTAAAGCTGGAGTGCAGTTAGAGGTGGTTAAGAACACCTTGCTTAAAAAAGCAATGGAGAGTTCAGAAAAGGACTTTGGTGAATTGAAGGACATCCTAAAAGGGAATACCTCCTTAATGTTTTCTGAAACAGGGAATGCACCTGCTAAAGTAATCAAAGAATTCAGAAAAAAATCTGACAAGCCTTTGTTAAAAGGAGCCTATATCCAAGAGTCAATTTATGTTGGCGATGATCTATTGGATAGTTTGGTTAGCCTTAAATCTAAAGATGAACTTGTTGGAGAAATTATCGGGTTGTTACAATCTCCTGCTAAAAATGTTATATCTGCTCTTAAGAGTGGTGGTAATACAATTGCAGGTCTTGTTAAAACCTTATCCGAAAGAGAGGGATAGAATAAATATTGCACTAATTAATTTATATAAACACAATTATTTTTAAAAACGATAGAAATGGCAGATTTGAAAGATTTCGCAGAAAAATTAGTTAACCTTACAGTAAAAGAAGTTAATGAGTTAGCTACAATATTAAAAGACGAGTATGGTATTGAGCCTGCTGCTGCAGCTGTAGCTGTTGCCGCTGGTGGAGGTGCTGATGTGGAAGCCGCTGAAGAGCAATCAGAATTCGACGTAATTCTTAAGGCCGCAGGTGCATCTAAATTGGCAGTTGTAAAATTGGTTAAAGAATTAACCGGTGCTGGTCTTAAAGAAGCAAAAGAATTAGTTGATAATGCTCCTTCTCCAATTAAGGAAGGTGTATCTAAAGACGAAGCTGAATCTTTAAAAACACAACTAGAAGAAGCTGGAGCAGAGGTTGAGCTTAAGTAAGCTAACTACGTTCCAACCCTTAGGTTTAGGTCTTCCCGATTGTTCGGGAAAGGCCTAAACCATTTTGCGTATATAATGGCTAATGCCTTTTATACGATTTTCAATTCTCATTTTTAATTAAAATTCCGTCCATAGATGTCAGCAACGCAAACTGAAAGATTGAATTTTTCCTCTGTAAAAAATAAGCCGGCCTACCCGGACTTTTTGGACATCCAGATTAAATCCTTCCAGGATTTTTTCCAATTGGAAACCAAATCAGAAGAAAGAGGCCAAGAAGGCTTGTATAAAACCTTTTTGGAAAATTTCCCAATTACCGATACCCGGAACCAATTTGTTTTAGAGTTTTTGGACTATTTCGTGGATCCACCAAGATATTCTATTCAGGAATGTATCGATCGTGGACTTACATTTAGTGTACCTTTAAAAGCCAGATTGAAACTGTATTGTACCGACGCTGAGCACGAAGATTTTGAAACCATCGTGCAAGATGTGTATTTGGGTACAATTCCTTATATGACTCCAAGTGGAACCTTCTGTATCAATGGAGCCGAGCGAGTGGTTGTTTCGCAACTTCACCGTTCCCCAGGGGTTTTCTTTGGTCAGTCATTCCACGCAAATGGAACGAAGCTTTACTCTGCTCGTGTTATCCCTTTCAAAGGATCTTGGATAGAGTTCGCTACCGATATAAATAGCGTGATGTATGCCTATATCGACCGTAAGAAAAAATTACCTGTAACTACACTTTTCCGTGCTATTGGTTTTGAAAGAGATAAGGATATCCTTGAAATCTTTGACTTAGCGGAAGAAGTTAAGGCTTCCAAAACAGGCCTTAAAAAATATATTGGCCGGAAATTGGCCGCTCGTGTTCTAAAAACTTGGCATGAGGATTTTGTTGATGAAGATACTGGCGAAGTTGTCTCTATTGAACGAAATGAAATCATCCTAGACCGTGATACTGTTCTTGAAAAGGAACACATTGACGAAATCTTGGACTCAGGCACAAAAGCCATTCTGTTACACAAAGAGGATAATCAATTAGGTGACTATGCTATTATCCATAACACTTTGCAAAAAGACCCTACCAACTCCGAAAAGGAAGCGGTAGAACATATATATAGACAACTTCGTAACGCAGAGCCGCCAGATGAGGAAACAGCTCGTGGTATTATTCACAAGCTTTTCTTTAGCGACCAAAGGTATAACCTAGGGGAAGTAGGGCGTTACAGAATGAACAAAAAACTGAATCTTGATATCCCAATGGAAAAGCAGGTGCTTACCAAAGAAGATATCATTACTATTGTTAAATATCTAATTGAGCTTATCAATTCAAAAGCTGAAATTGATGATATTGACCACCTTAGTAACCGACGTGTTAGAACGGTAGGAGAGCAGCTGTCACAACAATTTGGAGTAGGACTTGCTCGTATGGCTCGTACTATTCGGGAGCGAATGAACGTTCGTGATAATGAAGTGTTTACACCGATAGATTTGATTAACGCGAAGACACTTTCTTCCGTTATCAACTCATTCTTTGGAACCAATCAGCTTTCACAGTTTATGGACCAAACCAATCCACTTGCAGAGATTACACATAAGCGTCGTCTTTCCGCACTTGGACCAGGAGGTTTATCACGTGAAAGAGCAGGTTTTGAGGTTCGTGACGTTCACTACACTCACTATGGTAGATTATGTCCGATAGAAACTCCAGAAGGACCAAACATTGGTTTGATTTCTTCACTTTCAGTTTATGCTAAAGTGAACAATCTAGGATTCATCGAAACTCCATATCGAAAAGTTACAGATGGAAAAATAGACTTTAAAAATGAGCCTATTTATCTTTCTGCAGAAGAAGAAGAGGATATGCACATTGCTCAGGCCAACATTCCGTTGTCTGATAAAGGTGTGATTGAAGCAGAAAAGGTAATTGCTAGAATGGAAGGTGACTTCCCATTGGTGGAACCTACAGTGCTCAATTATGCCGATGTTGCGCCTAACCAAATTGCATCTATTTCGGCGTCACTTGTTCCATTCTTGGAACACGATGATGCTAACCGTGCACTGATGGGATCAAACATGATGCGTCAAGCTGTGCCTTTATTGATTGCAGATTCACCAATCGTTGGAACAGGTCTAGAAAGACAAGTTGCTTCCGATAGTCGGGTGTTGATTAATGCTGAAGGAAATGGGGTAGTGGAGTACGTTGATGCAAATGAAATCACAATTAAATATGATCGGACCGACGAAGAGCGAATGGTCAGTTTTGAAAGTGATTCAAAAACATACAAACTGATAAAATTCAGAAAGACAAACCAAAGTACGTCTATCAACTTGAAGCCTATTGTTAGCAAAGGTGATAGAGTTAATAAAGGTCAGGTTCTTTGTCAAGGGTATGCAACTGAAAAAGGTGAACTTGCACTGGGACGAAACATGAAGGTTGCCTTCATGCCTTGGAAGGGTTACAACTTTGAGGATGCTATCGTTATTTCTGAAAAAGTGGTTCGGGAGGATATTTTCACCTCAATCCACATTGATGAATATTCCTTGGAAGTTCGTGACACCAAATTGGGTAATGAAGAATTGACAAATGATATCCCAAACGTTTCCGAAGAAGCTACAAAAGACTTGGATGAATTTGGAATGATTCGAATTGGTGCCGAGGTAAAACCAGGCGACATTCTAATCGGAAAAATTACACCAAAAGGAGAGAGCGATCCTACACCAGAAGAGAAATTGCTTCGCGCAATTTTCGGAGACAAAGCAGGGGATGTTAAAGATGCTTCCCTTAAAGCTTCGCCTTCATTACATGGAGTGGTAATCGATAAAAAGTTGTTCGCTCGTGCCATTAAGGATAAACGCAAACGTGCAAAAGATAAAGAAGACATCGCAGAACTTGAGGCAAAATACGAAGCAAAATTCGTAGCCTTGCAGGATGTGTTGGTCGAAAAACTTTTCACAATTGTCGGTGGAAAAACCGCCCAAGGTATCAATAACGATCTTGGCGAAGTTGTATTCCCGAAAGGTAAGAAGTACACATTAAAAATGCTTAACTCGGTTGACGATTATACTCACCTTATTGGTGGAACTTGGGCAACTGATGATGAAACCAATAAATTGGTGGCAGATTTAATGCACAACTATAAGATCAAGGAAAATGACCTTCAAGGTAACTTGCGTCGTGAGAAATTTACAATTTCTGTTGGAGATGAACTTCCTTCTGGAATTTTGAAACTTGCCAAAGTTTACATCGCTAAGAAACGTAAACTGAAAGTAGGTGACAAGATGGCTGGACGTCACGGAAACAAGGGTATTGTTGCTCGTATTGTTCGTGATGAAGATATGCCATTCCTAGAAGACGGAACTCCCGTGGATATCGTATTGAATCCTCTTGGTGTACCATCTCGTATGAACATTGGTCAGATTTATGAAACTGTGCTCGGATGGGCAGGTCAGAAATTGGGCCGCAAATTCGCTACTCCTATTTTTGATGGGGCTTCAATAGATCAAATCAATGAGTACACTGATGAAGCTGGTATTCCAAGATTCGGACATACCTATCTTTTTGACGGTGGTACAGGAAAGCGTTTTGATCAACCTGCAACTGTAGGGGTAATCTATATGCTGAAACTTGGACACATGGTAGATGATAAGATGCACGCCCGTTCCATTGGACCATACTCACTTATTACGCAACAACCTCTTGGTGGTAAAGCACAATTTGGTGGTCAACGTTTTGGAGAAATGGAAGTTTGGGCTCTTGAAGCTTATGGAGCATCTAGCACTCTTAGAGAAATATTGACTGTGAAATCTGATGATGTTATTGGAAGGGCAAAAACCTACGAAGCAATCGTAAAAGGAGAAAATATGCCCGAACCTGGACTACCTGAATCCTTCAACGTGTTGATGCACGAATTGAAAGGTCTTGGTCTTGACATTAGATTAGAGGAATAAACCGGATAGGGGCGTATTCATTACGCCCCAAAACCGCAAGGTGTTTTATTAAATGCCTGAACAGACGAAAGAAATTACGTCTCTAACACAAATAATCATTTTTTCATCATGATGAATAGAAATAAAGAAAACACAGTACCGAAATTTGACAAGATTTCTATCGGCTTGGCTTCTCCCGAATCTATTTTGGCAGAATCTCGAGGTGAGGTACTAAAGCCAGAAACAATTAACTACCGTACGCACAAACCTGAGCGTGACGGACTTTTCTGTGAGCGTATTTTCGGTCCCGTAAAGGACTATGAGTGTGCTTGTGGTAAATATAAAAGAATTCGATACAAAGGTATCGTTTGTGACCGTTGTGGGGTAGAAGTAACTGAAAAGAAAGTACGTCGTGATCGTGTGGGACATATCAATTTGGTTGTTCCTGTTGCGCATATTTGGTACTTTAGAAGTCTTCCCAACAAAATCGGATATCTTTTAGGCTTGCCATCCAAGAAATTGGACATGATCATTTACTACGAACGTTATGTAGTCATTCAACCTGGTATTGCAAAATATGAGGGTGGGGAAAATGTAAAGAAATTGGATTTCCTTACTGAAGAAGAATATCTTGCTATTTTGGATACGCTTCCTCAAGAAAACCAGTATTTGGAAGAGACAGACCCAAACAAATTTATCGCTAAAATGGGAGCTGAGTGTTTGATCGACCTCTTACAAAGAATCGATTTGGATACTTTATCTTTTAACTTACGTCACAAGGCGAATAATGAAACTTCAAAACAACGTAAAACAGAAGCCTTAAAACGTCTTCAAGTTGTTGAAGCCCTTCGTGATGCGAACAAGAATCGCGAGAATAAGGCTGAGTGGATGATTATGAAGGTAATCCCTGTAATTCCACCAGAATTACGTCCATTAGTGCCGCTTGATGGTGGTCGTTTTGCAACTTCCGATTTGAACGATTTATACCGAAGAGTAATTATCCGAAACAACCGTTTGAAGCGATTGATGGAGATAAAAGCTCCTGAAGTAATTCTTCGAAACGAAAAACGTATGCTTCAGGAATCTGTGGATTCGTTGTTCGATAATACTCGTAAATCTTCTGCCGTAAAAACCGATAGCAATCGTCCATTGAAATCCCTTTCTGATTCATTGAAAGGTAAACAAGGACGTTTCCGTCAGAACTTACTTGGAAAACGTGTGGATTATTCTGCTCGTTCGGTAATCGTCGTTGGACCAGAATTGAAATTGTTTGAATGTGGTATTCCAAAAGATATGGCTGCCGAACTTTACAAACCTTTCGTAATCCGTAAATTGATTGAAAGAGGAATTGTAAAAACAGTAAAATCTGCAAAGAAAATAATTGATAAAAAAGAGCCAGTAGTCTGGGACATCCTTGAAAATGTATTGAAAGGACACCCTGTATTACTTAACCGTGCTCCCACACTTCACCGTTTGGGGATTCAAGCTTTCCAACCTAAATTAATAGAAGGAAAAGCAATCCAACTTCACCCGCTCGTGTGTACTGCATTCAACGCGGATTTTGATGGTGACCAGATGGCAGTTCACCTTCCTTTAGGGCCAGAAGCCATTTTGGAAGCACAACTTTTGATGCTGGCTTCTCATAACATTCTGAACCCTGCAAATGGTTCGCCAGTTACAGTTCCTTCCCAGGATATGGTTTTGGGGCTGTACTATATGACAAAGCTCAAAAAGACTACTCCTGAAGAGAAAGTGAAGGGAGAAGGTCTTACATTTTATTCCGCCGAAGAAGCCGTTATTGCCTATAATGAGGGAATGGTTGATTTGAACGCTGAAATTAGAATTCGTACGGAAGATTTCAACGAGAATAAGGAATTGGTAAAACAAATAATTACCACAACCTTGGGTAGAGTAATTTTCAATGAGAAGGTGCCTGTAGAGGCGGGATTTGTGAACGAAGTCTTGACCAAAAAATCACTGCGTGATATTATCGGAAAGATTTTGAAAGTTACCAATATCCCTACTACTGCTGCATTCCTTGACGAGATCAAAACGCTTGGATATAAATTTGCCTTTGAGGGTGGACTTTCCTTCAGCTTAGGTGATATTATTATCCCAGAAGAAAAGAAATCGTTGATAGAAAATGCGAATTCTCAAGTAGACGGCATTATCAATAGCTATAACATGGGTCTTATAACCAATAACGAACGTTATAACCAAGTTATTGATATTTGGACGGCAACAAACGCTGAATTGACCGAGCTTTCTATGAAGCGTATTCGGGAAGATAAACAGGGATTCAACTCAGTGTATATGATGCTTGATTCGGGAGCAAGGGGTTCTAAGGAGCAAATTCGCCAGCTGACAGGTATGCGTGGATTGATGGCAAAACCGAAAAAATCCAGTGCCGGTGGAGGTGAAATTATTGAGAACCCAATTCTTTCCAACTTCAAGGAAGGACTTTCAATTCTTGAATACTTCATTTCTACTCACGGTGCACGTAAGGGACTTGCGGATACCGCTCTTAAAACTGCGGATGCGGGTTACTTAACACGTCGTTTGGTTGACGTTTCACAAGATGTTATTATTAACATTGAAGATTGTGGTACTTTAAGAGGAATCGAGGTTTCAGCTTTGAAGAAAAACGAAGAAATTGTTGAAACTCTAGGAGCCAGAATAGTGGGTCGTACGGCACTTAATGATGTTATAAACCCACTTACCAAAGAATTATTGGTGGCTTCTGGTGATCATATTACCGAAGAAGTTGCGGATGCAATTGAAGCCTCTCCATTAGATAGTGTGGAAGTTCGTTCAGCACTAACTTGTGAAGCTAAACACGGAATTTGTTCTCAGTGTTACGGGCGTAATCTCGCAACCAATAAGATGGTGCAACGAGGTGAAGCTGTAGGTGTTGTCGCAGCGCAATCAATTGGTGAGCCAGGAACACAGTTAACACTTCGTACCTTCCACGTCGGGGGTATTGCAGGTAACATCTCTGAACAAAATAAACTGACTGTTAAGTTCGATGGGGTTGCTGAGATTGAAGATTTGAAGACCGTTAAAGGTGAAGATAATCAAGGGAAAGCGGTAGATATCGTTATTTCTCGTACCTCAGAATTGAAACTGATAGATAAGAAAACAAGAATAACCTTAAGTACTAATAATATTCCTTACGGTTCTACGCTTTATGTGAAAAATGGAGATACCGTTAATGCTGGGGATGTTGTGTGTTCTTGGGATCCTTATAACGGTGTAATTATTTCAGAATTTGCTGGAAAAATTAAATATGAAAACATTGTTCAAGGGGTTACATTCCAAGTCGAAATTGACGAACAAACTGGTTTCCAAGAGAAAGTAATTTCTGAATCTAGAGATAAGAAGAGAATTCCTACGCTACAAATTCTTGGTAAAAAGGACGAGATAATCCGTTCCTATAACTTACCAGTTGGTGCACACATTATGGTGGATGATGGCGACAAGATTAAAATAGGGAAGGTACTTGTTAAAATACCTCGTAAATCTGCCAAAGCGGGAGATATTACTGGAGGTCTTCCAAGGGTAACCGAACTATTTGAAGCTCGAAACCCTTCAAATCCAGCAGTAGTTAGTGAAATTGACGGTGTTGTTTCTTTTGGAAAAATCAAACGTGGAAATCGTGAGATTATAGTGGAATCCAAATTGGGTGACGTGAAAAAGTATTTGGTAAAACTTTCGAACCAAATTCTTGTTCAGGAAAATGATTATGTTCGAGCTGGTATGCCGCTTTCTGATGGTTCCATCACTCCAGAAGATATCCTTCGTATTAAAGGACCTTCAGCAGTACAGCAATATCTTGTGAATGAAGTTCAAGAGGTTTACCGTCTGCAAGGGGTAAAAATAAACGACAAACACTTTGAGGTGGTTGTTCGCCAGATGATGCGAAAGGTTCAAATTCAAGATCCAGGAGATACAACTTTCCTTGAAGACCAATTGGCGCATAAGGATGATTTTATCGAAGGAAATGATAAGATATTCGGAATGAAGGTAGTTACAAATGCTGGTGATTCTGAGAACTTAATAGAAGGACAGATTTTATCTGCTCGTGAACTGAGGGATGAAAACTCCTTATTAAGACGAAACGATAAAGAACTAGCTGAAGCTCGTGATGCTGTTTCTGCAACTGCAACTCCCGTTTTACAGGGAATTACAAGAGCATCGTTACAGACTAAGTCTTTCATTTCTGCAGCATCGTTCCAAGAGACTACTAAAGTATTAAACGAGGCAGCGGTTGCTGGTAAAGTTGATACATTGGAAGGCTTGAAAGAAAATGTTATTGTAGGACATAAAATCCCTGCCGGTACTGGTATGCGGAAATATGACACTATAATAGTAGGTTCTAAACAAGAACTCGAGGAAATGAACAGAATGAAGCAAGAAGTTAATTATAATTAATATTGAAAAAAGGTGCGTTTTGTTAAACGCACCTTTTTTATTTATAAACAAAAGTCGTTTGATGTATAGCATCTAGATTGTAACGGCTAAAAAGAAGTAAAATGGCAGATCAAAAAAACCAACCCCCAAAGCAAGGACAGATAAATATTGAATTGGATGAAGCTGTGGCACAAGGTATTTATAGTAACTTGGCCATCATTAACCATTCTGTATCAGAATTTGTGGTCGACTTTGTAACTATTATGCCTGGAATCCCAAAGAGTAAAGTGAAGTCAAGGATTATCCTAACTCCACAACACGCCAAAAGATTTTTAAAGGCATTGGGTGATAACGTAAAAAGATTTGAAAACGCCCACGGCGAGATTAAGGATTATGAGCAACCGCCCATACCTTTAAACTTTGGCCCAACAGGGGAAGCATAAACAAAAATCCAGCGATTTAGCTGGATTTTTATTCTTTATAGTAACTTCACCTTGATAAGAAGGTATCATTTCTACACTTTGCCACTCGAGGTTTTACTCTTATTCTTACTGACTTTTTCAAATTCGCTTACAAAATGTAATTTTACATTAGGATATTTCGATTGTGTCATTTGAAGTGTAAAAGCTGAATCGGCAAAGAATACCAACTGACCACGCTTGTCTTTGGCTAAAAATCTCGCCTTTACTCTTTTAAAATCAGCAAATTCTTCACTTTTAAAATCAACAGGATCTACCCAACAAGCTTTATGAACATTTAAAGTTTCATAAGAACATTGGGCGCCATATTCGTGTTCCAGTCTATATTGAATTACTTCAAATTGTAACGCACCCACAGTTCCAATGACTTTACGACCGTTCAGTTCCAAAGTGAAAAGCTGCGCAACCCCTTCATCCATCAATTGATCGATTCCTTTTTCCAGTTGTTTGCTCTTCATTGGATCCGCATTATTGATATATTTGAAATGCTCTGGTGAAAAACTCGGAATACCTCTGTAATACATTTCTTCTCCTTCGGTAAGTGTATCGCCAATTTTGAAATTCCCCGTATCATGAAGACCTACAATATCACCAGCATAAGAAGTATCAACAATTTGTTTTTTCTCCGCAAAGAAGGCGTTCGGACTCGAAAATTTTAATTTTTTCCCTTGCCGAACATGTAAATATGGAGTATTTCTTTCAAAAATACCCGAAACGATTTTCACAAAAGCCAGTCGATCTCGGTGCTTGGGATCCATATTTGCGTGGATTTTAAAAACAAAACCGCTGAATTCTTTTTCGTCAGGCTGAACCAAGCGCGTGTCGCTTTCTTTTGCTCGGGGAGTGGGGGCTATTTCAACAAAGCAGTCTAGCAACTCCCGAACTCCAAAATTATTAAGCGCAGATCCAAAAAATACTGGTTGAAGTTTTCCTTCTAGATATTCGTCTTTGTCAAAATCTGGATAAACCTCATAAACAAGCTCCAACTCCTCACGAAGGGTTTTTGCGGCTCTTTCTCCAATTAGCTTTTCGAGCTCCGGGCTCTGAACGTCCTCGATTTCGATGGTTTCCTCAATATCCTTTCTACTATCACCGCTAAAGAGGTTTATATTCTTTTCCCAGACGTTATATATTCCTTTAAAATCATATCCCATTCCAATAGGAAAACTCAAAGGGGTTACTCGAAGACCCAGTTTTTGCTCAATTTCATCCAGAAGGTCGAATGCATCACGACCTTCTCGATCCATCTTATTGATAAAAATAATCATAGGAATATTACGCATCCTACAAACTTCAACTAATTTCTCGGTCTGTTCTTCAACCCCTTTTGCCACATCCACAACAACTATTACACTATCGACAGCAGTCAGGGTTCTAAAAGTGTCTTCGGCAAAATCCTTGTGCCCAGGCGTATCAAGTATGTTTATCTTGATCCCTTCATATTCAAAGGCAAGTACAGAAGTGGCAACCGAAATCCCTCGTTGGCGTTCAATCTCCATAAAATCACTGGTGGCGCCCTTCTTTATTTTGTTATTTTTTACGGCACCAGCCTCTTGGATGGCACCTCCAAAAAGTAAAAGTTTTTCCGTAAGCGTTGTTTTTCCAGCATCTGGGTGGGCAATAATCCCAAAGGTTCTTCTGCGTTTTATTTCGTTTATTAAAGACATTTCTTAATATTATGATAGCCGCAAAGATAAAGTTTGTTGGCGTGAATAAAATGAGGTTGCCGAAGTTATTACGGTTTTTTCAACCTGAATTCAATGGCAGAAATTTGGAAGACCTCATAAAAGATCTCAGGAGCCTAAAATTTCTGCAAAGAATACAAATATGGTGAATATTTAGTTTGGCTTTCGTAGCAATTAACCTTTTCGTATTTTTGAAGGTTTAGATAAAATTTTCAATGAAGGAAGAACAAGTAATTTTAGTTGACAAAAACGATAAAAAAATAGGGTTAATGGGAAAACAGGAAGCCCACGAAAAGGCTTTGCTGCATCGCGCATTTTCTGTGTTTGTTTTTAACAATAAGAAGGAGCTTATGCTTCAGCAACGTGCATTTGGCAAGTATCATTCCCCTGGACTTTGGGCAAACACCTGTTGTAGTCACCAACGCGACGGAGAATCTTCTGTGGATGCAGGGAAGCGCAGGTTGGAGGAAGAAATGGGTTTTACTACTGAATTAAAGGAAACAACCTCGTTTATTTACAAAGCCCCATTCGACAATGGATTGACCGAACACGAATTGGATCATATTTTAGTAGGTCGGTTTGAAGGAGAACCCGTTATAAATCTTGAGGAAGTTGCCGATTGGAAATGGATGGAAATGGAAAGGGTGAAAACTGACATTAAAGCCAATCCAAGTCTTTATACGGAATGGTTTAAAATTATTTTTGATAAATTCTACAAATATCTAACTGTATGAGCCTAACCGTATATAGAAAAGCCCATTTTAACGCTGCCCACAGACTTTTTAGAAATGAATGGGATGATGCTAAAAACCTTGAGGTGTTTGGAAAGTGCAGTAATCCAAATTATCACGGTCATAACTACGAACTGGAAGTTGGGATATCCGGAGAAATAGACCCGACGACGGGCTTTCTGATGAATCTTAAAACCTTGAGCAATATAATAGAAGAGGAGATAGAGGATAAGTTTGATCATAAAAATTTGAATATCGAGGTTCCTGAATTCAAAAACCTTAATCCAACCGTTGAAAATATAGCCATTGTTATATGGAATAAATTAAGAGTCCGAATTGACAAAAAATTTGATATTACAATCAAACTATATGAAACACCACGAAACTTTGTGGTTTATTCAGGTAAATGAAAGACACGAAACCTCAATTGTATCCTCTAAAATTCAATCCCATTCTAAAAAATAAAGTCTGGGGAGGGAATAAGCTCCACACCCTTTTAAATAAGGCTGTTGGAGAAAAAATTGGAGAAAGCTGGGAAATATCAGGTGTTGGCGATGATGTTTCTACCGTACAGAATGGGCCGTTAAAAGGAAAAAAACTCGATTGGCTGGTAAAAAATTATAGAGCGCAGTTAGTCGGGGAGCGGGTTTATCAACAGTTTGGAAATACATTTCCTTTGCTGTTCAAGTTTATTGATGCGGCTGAAGATCTTTCTGTACAAGTACACCCGGGAGACCTTCTTGCCAAGCAAAGGCATAATTCCTTTGGAAAAACTGAAATGTGGTATATTCTTCAGGCAGATGCTAATGCTCAGTTAATAGTAGGCTTCACTAAAGGAGCCGATCAAGAAAGCTATTTGGAGGCATTGTCAGAAAAAAGAATTGCAGGTATCTTGAATTCAATTACCGTAGAAAGGGGAGATGCTTTTATTATAAATACAGGAACTGTCCATGCGATAGGAGCGGGTGTTTTGTTGGCAGAAATCCAGCAGACCTCCGATATCACCTATCGAATCTACGATTGGGATAGACCCGGAATCGACGGGCAAATGCGAGAACTACATACTGATTTGGCTCTGGATGCCATAAACTTTTCAGCCCTAACGGAAAAAACACAATATTCGCCTAAAAATAATTTTTCAGTGGAAATTGGAGGATCACAATATTTTTCAGTCAACAAGTTTGAACTTACTCAAACATTAGTTAGGAACCTTGAAAGCATTTCTTCATTTACGGTTTATATGTGTCTTGAGGGAGAAGCAATGATGGAATCTAATGATTTTTCAGAAATAATCGAAACAGGAGAGACCGTCCTGATACCCTCTTGTTTAAAGGAAATTAAAATCAATACCAAAGCAGCTTCATTTTTAGAAGTGTACATACCTTAATTGTTTGTACCTTGCGCCCAATTCGAAATAATTAATATTTAACAAGTAATACAGTAACAATACAATGGCAAACGTAAGGAATTTAAAAAAGGACATCAACTACGTGTTGGGAGATATTATTGAAGCGGTTTATATCTGGGAACTTACCAACCCTGATAAAGAAAATAAAAAGGCAGAAGGAATCATAGATGATGCTATTCTAACTTTTGACGAGTTGATTTCAAAAGTGAACGAAAAAAATGTTGAGGATAAAAAGAAACATTTTAAAGCCATAAATGCCGAACTTGAAGTGCGTGGCAAAAAGCTGATTGATCAAATCAACTCATTATAAAAGCGTATCGCTTTCTTTTGTAACTTTAATTAAAGACTCCAACTCCTTACCGTATTTGGAGTCTTTGATTTTTGGAGAAAGTGCGTTATATACAGTATCCAAATACTTCTGCCTTGAATTATATGCCTCCGTGAG
>JBLWTS010000049.1:0-24254 GCA_048270045.1 Aequorivita sp. | reverse complement strand
TACTTTGTGGATGCGTCGGGCGTTATCACAATAATTGATACTAAATTATTATATTTACGATCTATAAAATTTCCCTATGTTTCTAAAGAAAATATCCCTACTACTTTTTATAATTGCTTGTGGCAACTTAGTTTCAGCTCAAAAATACCTTTCAAAAGAGATGCCTGAAGTATCAAAGGAATGGCATGAAAATACCTTTACATCAACAAAATCGTTCTCTGAAAACATTGTTGAAGCCCCAGAATTTACAATTCTATCAAAGATTCTAAAAGATGATCCGCTAGCGGAAGCCATCAAAAAGAATGAGATGGTTACCATTTTTGCTTTTAGTGACGAGGCCTTTTCTAAAATGGGAAGAAAACAAAAAGATTCCCTCCTAGGAAATCAAAAACTAATGATTTCTGTCGTCAAATATCTTACTGTTCCTGGCCGCATCGACAAACACGGACTTGAAACTGAAGCAAAGAAACGCGATGGCAAATTTTACTTAGCTACAGTAAATGGTCAAAATCTAGGTGTGATTGAAAAAGAAGGGCAGTTATATCTAGTTGATTACCAAGGTCGAATGGCAGCCATTACCGAGACCGATTTTTATCATAAAAACGGATTTTTCCATATCATAGACGGTTTAGTATTCCCAGATTCAAAAGAATAATCTCAAAATTATTTTTAGAGCTTCTTCAAGGGATTTCCATTTAAAAAAATACAATTTGATTAACATTGAAATCTGTTGAGAAATCAATTGGTTAGCTTATTTTTGCCCCCTCCAAAAGCTATGATTTTTCGCCTTTTCAACATTTGTGTTTTCCTTTCGGTCTTTGCCTGGCCAAATTTAAGCCTATCCCAGAATATTGCGGTGGATGCAACTACTTACACGCCACAACAACTTATAGAGGAGATCCTTATAGATAGTGGCTGTATTGAGAATATTCAGGTTACCAATTCTATAGGCGGGAATTTTCCAGATGGCGATAAGAGTTTTGGATATTTCAGTGCGAATGGAAGTGATTTTCCATTTGATAAAGGTTTGGTTCTTTCCACCGGAAAGCTGGCGAACGTTCCCGGTCCTAATAATAGGCTGAGTGATGATGATGCCCCAGGATGGAATGGCGACCCCGATTTGGAAGCAGCACTCGGTATCTACAATACAACCAATGCCACAATCATTGAATTTGATTTTATCCCAAATGCCGATAACATTCGGTTTCGTTATATTTTCGCTTCAGAAGAATATCAGCAGGGCGATCCTAATACCTGCCGTTATTCCGATGCTTTTGCTTTTCTGATTAAACCAATTGGCGGAAATTACACCAATATTGCATTGGTTCCAGGAACTAACACTCCTGTGCAAGTAACAACGGTTCATTCCGGTATTCCGGGTTCGTGCCCGCCCATTAACGAAACCTATTTTGAAGGTTGGAATGGTTCAAATGCTCCGATAAACTTTAACGGGCAAACTAAAATTTTGATTGCGGAGTCGCCAGTAATTGTCAATCAGCCCTATCATATAAAACTTGTCATTGCCGATGAAAGCAATTATAGATATGATTCGGCAGTTTTCCTAGAAGGTGGCAGTTTTAATATTGCAGCCAATTTGGGTCCTGACCGAAGTTTTGTAACCAATAATCCATTGTGCGAAAACGAAATTTATACGCTCGATGCCACTCCCGAAGGCAATACCCCAATAGCGTATAAATGGTTTAGAAATGATATTTTGCTTCCGGGAGAAACTGCTGCGCAACTCACTGTGCCTATTCAAGGAATTTATAAAGTTGAAATAGACTACGGTAACAATTGTGTTGCAACCGATGAAGTGTTGATTGAGTACGACGGTCCGGTTGTGGCTCAGAACACTGAGTTATATCAATGCGAGCCCGTGGCTGATGGTCGCGCAACATTTAATTTGTATAATGCCGAAGGTGCAGTTATCAATGAAAATCCGCTACTTCGTGTTTATTCTTTTCATAAAACATTTGCTAACGCCGAGGCTAATCTTGCACCAATTCAGAATCCGAGGAATTACACAAATACCCAACCAGATGAAGTTGTTTATGCGCGAGTTGTTTCTGATTATGGTTGTGTAGGTGTAGCTGAAGTAACCCTGAAAACAACAGTAAACACGGTTTCTCCCTTTCAATCGGTAGCGTGTTCCAATGAAGGAACTCTGGGTTTTGCTACCTTCAATCTTTCGGGAATTACTTCGGAATTAATCGCTCTTTTCGGAAGTGATTCCAATGTAAAGTATTACCCAACCTATTCCGAAGCTATCTCACAAACCAATCAACTTTCGGTTCCATTTACAAACACACAGAGAGGCTCGCAAATTATCTTTGCGAGAATTTCTGGGAATTTGGGCTGTTTAGGTACAGCAGAAATTCGACTTAGAGTTATCAATACACCAGAATTTGAAGGTCCCGAAAGCTATATTTACTGTCTAAATACTTTTCCTTCAAAAATAACTCTTTCGCCGGGACTGATTGGCACAATTACCGACGCGGAATTCCAATGGTCCACAGGAGAAACAACTTCCGAAATTCGAGTGAATGAAGCTGGAACTTATACAGTAACTGTTATTCGAAGTAGATTTATTGACGGGGAAAATTATTCGTGTAGCAATTCGCGAACCATTACGGTTATACCTTCTGAAACTCCCCAGATTTCTTATGAGCTTGAGGGTAATTTTGGGGATCAAACCTTGATAGTCTCAGTTTCTGGAACTGGGGATTACCTGTATTCCTTAGAAAACGGACCCTATCAACAAAGTCCTATTTTTGAGCATTTGAAACCGGGAAAATATTCGCTATCCGTCAATGATATCAATGGATGCGGTATCACAACGATTTCGGTTTATGTTCTTGGATTTCCAAATTTCTTCACACCAAATAGCGACGGAGTTCATGATTTTTGGCAGATAAAAGGTTTGGACTGGGATGGGTTGCAATTAAAACAGGTCTTGATTTTTGATCGTTTCGGCAAGATTCTTCATTCCGTAAACCTCCGTGGGAACGGTTGGGATGGGACTTATAACGGAAAACCAATGCCTTCTTCAGACTATTGGTTTAAAGTTGTTTTTAAAGATGGCAGTATTTACAGAGGACATTTTACTTTGAAGCGATAAGGAATTCCGAAGATTTATCTAAATTTCTAATCAGTAAATCCGATTTTCATAAACAGAATAAAAGCCATTACCAATTCATATTTTGACTAATTTTGATAATCAGTTATTCTTTAAAATTATGTCTATAACATCTTCTCAATTAGCTTCCCAAATCACTCTCAAACATTTCAATATTAACGCTATAGCCACAATCCTCAATAGCTATGTAGATGAGAATTTTTTAATCGAAACGGATTTAGGTGAAAAATTTCTACTGAAAATTTCTAAGGAAGATAATCGAGAGCAGTTGGATTTTCAGATTCAGCTTTTGGAACATCTTTCTCAAAAAGGACTTCCGTTTCAAATTTCCCAAACAGTTTTAGACAAAGACGGAAATGCATTGGTTGACATTTCAACAGATAAAACTGCGCGTCTTCTCCATTGGATTCCTGGACGATTGTGGGCCACAGCCAATCCCAAAACAGATAAAATGCGGAATAGTTTGGGGAAAGTTGCGGGAAATTTGACAATGGCTTTAAAAGATTTTGATCATCCTGCTGCACACAGTGAATTGGATTGGGATTTGGCGAATTCGGCCTGGACAAACCGTTATTTAAATCGATTTTCGGGAAGTCAAAAGGAAATAATTGAATATTTCCAACAAAGATTTTCAGAAATACAGGAAGTATATAAAAAGCTTCCAAAAAGTGTAATTCACAATGATCTGAACGATTATAATATTCTTGTTTCATCAGATTTTGGTCATCCAACTGTTGTGGGGATTATAGATTTTGGAGATGCTGTTTTTACGCAGACTATCAACGATCTTGCCGTTGCTCTGGCATATGTTACAATGGATTTGTCGGATCCGCTTACGGCTGCACTTGATGTTATAGAAGAATACAATACCAACTATAAATTTTCAGAAAAGGAACTGGAATGTCTTTATATTTTGGTCGGAATGCGATTGGTAACCACCGTTGTAAGTGCATCCCTTAAAAAGGAAGAATTCCCGAATGATGAATATTTCGTCATCAGCGAAAAACCTGCTTGGAAATTGCTTGAGAAATGGTTGCATATCAATGAAAACTTCGCACTTTTTTCCTTCCGAAAAGCATGTAAGCTAACGGCTCATCCGTTGGAAACGAAATTTAAAACTTGGACAAAACACAATCAAGTTTCCCTGAAAACAGTATTTCCTTCAATAGCTTTTAATAACGTCACAAATCTGGATATGAGCGTTGGCAGCACCTTGTTGGGGAACATCTCTGAATATGGTAATCCAGAAGTGTCGGAATTTAAATTGACTCAATTCAGGAAACACAATCCTGGCTCCCTTTTACTGAATGGTTACCTGGAAGCGCGTCCTTTTTATACTACTGATGCCTTTAAAAGCGAAGGCAATAACGGCCCACAGTATCGAACTGTACATTTAGGAACTGATTTTTGGGTTGCTGCAAAAACACCTGTTCACACACCTTATGATGCAACGGTAAAAATCATTCATCATAATGATTACGACAAGGATTACGGTCCTATGCTGATTTTGGAACACCAGTTTGAAGGAAATATTTTTTACACTTTATATGGGCATCTTACACTAAGTTCCCTAGAAATTTTAAAAGTAGGGCAGTTCATTAAACAAGGCGAACTTATAGCTTATGTTGGCACTTCTAGTGAAAACGGCAATTGGGCACCGCATCTTCACTTTCAGATAATTTTGGATTTATTGGGTAATAGCGAAAACTTTAATGGCGTGGCACGTCCTTCAGAAATAGACGTTTGGAGCAGTATATGTCCAAACCCGAATTTTATTTTTAAGGAAGAATTGGTTGCTCAAGATGAAAAAATTTCTGAAGAAAGCTTAATTGAATTCAGAAAAGAACACTTAGGAAAAGGGTTGAGTCTTTCGTATGATAAACCATTACATATCGTCAGGGGAGAGGGAGTGTATTTGATTGATATCGAAGGACGAAAATATCTTGACACCGTAAATAACGTAAATCACGTTGGCCATCAACACCCTAAAGTAGTTACAGCGGGCCAGCGTCAAATGGCTGTTTTGAATACGAATACTCGTTATCTACACGAGGAAATCGTCGCTTATGCCAAAGCATTATTGAAAAAACTACCTCCGCATTTGACCGTTATCCATATTGTGAATTCGGGGAGTGAAGCCAATGAACTAGCGTTACGAATAGCAAAAACCGTTACTGGAAATGAGGATTTTATCGCCATTGAAGTCGGTTATCACGGGAATACCAATGCCGTGATGGATGTGAGTTCCTACAAATTTGATGGTTTTGGAGGATGTGGCAGTCCAAGAACCACCCACATACTCCCTTTGCCAGATTCCTTTAGAGGAAAATATACAGGTGTAAATTGTGGACTTGATTACGCCCACCACGCTAAGGAAATTATAGAGAAATTAAGGGAGGAAGGAAAGGAAATCGCAGGCTTTATCGGAGAAAGCATGATTAGTTGTGGCGGACAGATTGTTCCGCCGGCCAACTATTTCAAAGAAGTATATAAACACGTTCATGAGGCGGGTGGAATCTGTATTGCCGATGAAGTGCAGACTGGCTTTGGACGAATGGGAAAAACCTTTTGGGCATTCGAGCTTTACGATGTGTTGCCTGATATTGTAACAATGGGGAAAACCTTTTGGGCATTCGAGCTTTACGATGTGTTGCCTGATATTGTAACAATGGGGAAACCTGCGGGAAATGGACATCCATTAGCAATAGTTGCATGTACAGCAGAAGTCGCTTCAAAATTTAACACGGGAATGGAGTACTTTAATACTTTCGGTGGAAATCCTGTTTCGTGTGCGATTGGTAAAGCGGTGTTGGAAATTATTGAGGAGGAAAATTTACAGCAAAATGCGTTAGAAGTGGGTGGGTATTTAAAATCTGAATTGAAAAATCTTCAAAAGGAGTTTCCAATAATTGCAGATGTTAGGGGAGAAGGCCTGTTTCTTGGATTTGAATTGACTGATTCAAACAAAAAACCATTGCCAGATCAGACGAACTATTTATCAAATAGAATGAAGCAATTAGGAATTTTGATGAGCATTGATGGACCAGATCACAATGTTATGAAAATAAAACCTCCGTTGGTTTTCAGTAAGGAAAATGCGCAGGAGCTTATTTCAAGATTGAAGTCTGTTTTTGCGGAGGATTTTATGATGGAATTTTGAAATAGTATTATCTCAGCACAGCTCCAAAATCAGTCTCAAACCTTTGTTTCAATTTGCTCATAATTTTATCAACTTGCTTATCAGTAAGCGTTTTGTGCTCGTCTTGAAAAGTAAAGTTTATCGCATAGCTCTTTTTGCCTTCTGGAAGGTTTTGCCCTTTATAAACATCGAATAAAGTTACTGCTTTTAGAAGTTTTTTCTCGGTACTTATTGCTGCGTTCTTCAAATCCTGAAACTTCACTGAATTATCTAAAAGCAACGCGAAATCTCGTTCAGATCCAGGGAATTTGGCGATAGGTTTGAGGTTGAAGTTTTTGGTTGAAATTTGCTTTAAGACGGCATCCCAATTGAAATCTGCATAAAAAACTTCGGCGTTGATATCAAGTTTTGTTGCTATTTTCTTCTTTACGATTCCAAATTCTACAAGGGTTGTCTTGTTTCTATTGAATGAAATCCCTTCCGAAAAAATATCGTTTTCAGTTGCTTCTTCTGTGAATCCATGAAGTCCCAATCGCTCCAGAATAACGGAAACAGTGCCTTTTCCATAGAAGAAATCACTTTTGTTATCTGCCACGGTCCAATTGCCTTCAGTTCTCATTCCTGTGATAAAAACAGAAAGGTGTTTTTTCTCCATTCTTCCTTCGGGGAAATTATGGTAAGTTTTTCCAAATTCGAATAGACGAAGATTGCTGTTTTTCCGATTGCTGTTGTGTTCAATGACTTCAAGGCCAGAAAAAAGCATGGATTGTCTCAAAACTGAAAGGTCTTGACTCAATGGGTTCATCATTGTTATGTTGAAACTATCATCTATGGACTCACTTAAACCACTGTAATTTGGCGTAGTTAGGGAATTGTTCATCATTTCGTGAAAACCAAGTGCCGTCAACTGGGAAGCGATTTTGTTTTGTACTGAATAATCTTCACCTGGCAAAACGGCAGCCGTGGAAGCATTGAGTTTTTCAGTGAATTTAACTTCGTTATATCCATACACCCGAAGTATTTCCTCTATAACGTCCACATCACGGGTAACATCATTTCGGTAGGGTGGAATGCTCATTCCAATTCCTGTTTCGGTAACATTCACGATTTTAATATCGAGAGAAGTAAGGATTTGCTTAATAGTTTCCTTTGAGATTTCTTCTCCTATCAATTTATTGGCTCTTTCAAAATTTAGGAATACTTGGTGGTCTTCAATTTTCTTTGGATAAAAATCGATCAAGTCGCTGGTAATCTGTCCGCCGGCAATTTCGATAATAAGGATGGCCGTTCTTCGCAACACATAATCCGCGATGTTTGGATCAACCCCTCTTTCAAAACGAAAGGAGGCATCGGTGTTAAGTCCATGACGCTTTGCGGTTTTGCGGATGCTTACTGGATTAAAATAAGCACTTTCCAAGAAAATACTGGTTGTTTTTTCGGTTACGCCGCTTGTCAGTCCTCCGAAAACTCCCGCAATGCACATTGGTTTTTCGGCATCGCAAATCATTAAATCTTCTTCGCTCAGTTCTCTTTCAACCCCATCGAGGGTTGTGAATTTTGTGCCTTTTGGCAATGTTTTTACGTTGATTACGTGTCCGGAAATCTTTGCTGCATCAAAGGCGTGGAGTGGTTGACCCAGTTCGTGGAGCACATAATTTGTGGCATCTACAATATTATTGATAGGGGAAAGACCAATGGATTTTAACCTGTTCTGAAGCCATATGGGGGAAGGTTCTACTTTAATCTCACTAATCGTTATGCCGCAGTATCTGGGAGCTAGGGTAGCATTTTCTACGTTAACGCTTATTTTTAACGTGCGACTTTCCACTCTAAACCTACTTGAAGAAGGGGTGTTGAGTTTTGTGGAAATACCTTTGTGAAGCAGCCCCGCTTTTAAGTCACGTGCTACACCCCAGTGGCTCATAGCATCGGAACGATTCGGGGTTAATCCTATTTCAAATATCTTGTCGTTTTCAACTTCAAAGACTTTGGCAATGAGGGTTCCGGGTTTAAGTTTGGAGTCCAACACCATAATGCCATCGTGGGATTTTCCAAGGCCGAGTTCATCTTCGGCACAAATCATTCCTTCGCTTATTTCGCCGCGAATATTTCCTTTATTTATTGTCCACGGTTTTCCTTCGGCATCATATAAGGTTGTGCCAACTGGCGCTACGGGAACTTTTTGACCTTTAGCTACGTTTGTGGCACCACAAACAACCTGAAGAATTTCGCCATCTCCCACATCGACTTTTGTGACTTTTAATCGGTCTGCATTGGAATGTTGTTCACATTCTAGAACGTGACCAACCACAACGCCTTCCAAGCCTTCTTTTACGGAAGAAAAATCTTCTATTCCTTCTACTTCTAAACCGAGATCTGTAAGCAGTTCGCCAGTTTTTTCAGCATCCCACGGAAGGTTGATAAATTGTTTTAGCCAGTTGTACGAAATATTCATAGGTGTAAATTCTTAAACGAAGGCAAAGATAATATTCTATTGGTTATTGTTTGGGGTTTATTGAAGTGTTTTGGGATTCTCTTTGCTGTAAAAATTTGTTCTGCATCCAATTTCGTTTAGGCGAGCGTTTGCCTCTCTTAATTTCCTTACTTCGCACTTAGCTATTTTCGAGGTTTTTGGTGATTTCCAATAGCTGTTGGTAGGGAATATTACCTAGTTCTGAAATTTCCGTATCAGTTTGCAACTTTAAGAGTGAGTGGTTTTTTGGAAGCGATTCATTTGGCTTGCTTTGGAAGCGAAATAGATCGCTGGGCTCGCAGTTTAGGGCGCGGCAAATCTTTTCTAAGTGGTCAACTTTGATGCTTTCGGCCTTGCCAGATGTAATTCTGGAGGCTACATTTCGGGAGATGCCTTGCTTCATCAGAAACGCATGAGGGTAAAGTATTCCCCGAGCTCTACAAACGGCGGTAATATTCATCGTTAACATGGCTTTTGTGTTTATGGGTTTTTTACTTGATTAAAATTATGAAAAAAAGTCATTGGGTAATTCTTTTTGGATGAGAAAAATACGTTAGAGAGGGTTGAATAAGAAGATGAAAATGTTCTAAAGTAAGACAAATTTCCCTCTGCGCGAGACATACTTGTCCCTGAGTAAGAAACAATTGCTCTTGCGTAAGATACAATTGCTCTTGTGTGAGATACTATTGCTTTTGGGCGAGATATAATTTATCTTGCGTAAGATACATTTATCTCTGCGCAAGACAAAGTTGCTCTTAAGTAAGACAAAGTTGACTCAAATGAAGAGGTGGATCGGAAGTAATCCCTTGTAATCATTGCTGTTATTTCTCTAGATTTCAAAACTTCTGCAACAATGAGTGGAACATTCACTGCCTAGACCCATAGGTTTCAAACACCTTTGGGGTCGGTATTTGAAGCTCAAATAAAATGAGTTCGAACCAACAATATTTTTGAAATCCTATTTCTCCAAATTCCGAAAGCGCTGTAACAATGTAGGATGTGAATAATGTGCAAAAACATAGAGTGGATGCGGGGTAAGATTACTCAAGCTGTTTTTAGAGAGCTTTTTTAAACCGCTAATTAAGGGTTTTCCTGCGAAGGTGTTTTTGGCATAATCGTCTGCTTGGTATTCAAATTTTCTGCTTAAATAGTTCATCCCTAAACCTGTGGTTCCAGAAATAGGGCTGTAAAGTACCCCGAAAGCTATCAGCCCAATATGAAAGGAGGGTTGCGAAACGTTTAATGCTTCTGAAAGCAAGGGGTTTCCAATAAAAAGTGAGAGCAACCAAAGCGTGAAACCTGTGGTAATAATGGCGGCAAAGAGGTTAATGATGATGTGCTTTTTTTTGTAATGCCCCACTTCGTGCGCAAGTACGGCGACTATTTCATCCTCGTTTAAATCGTTTATCAAGGTGTCGTAAAGGGTTACGCGCTTTTCACTTCCAAAGCCAGAGAAATAGGCATTTGCTTTTGTGCTGCGCTTGCTGCCGTCAATGACAAATATTTTATCGAGTGTAAAACCTACTTTGGAAGCGTATTTCTCAATTTGCGAACGCAGAATTCCTTCTTCCAAAGGTGTTTGTTTGTTGAACAATGGCACTATAAATCGAGCGTAGAAAAGGTTCATTAAAATGGTAAAAACCGTTACTAGTCCCCAAGCATACAGCCAGAAGTTGTTTCCCGTGCTTTGGTAAAACCAGATGATGGCTCCTAAAATCACGCCGCCAATTACAGCACCCATCAACCAACCTTTTAGTTTATCGAGGAAGAAAGTTTTCTGTGTTGTTTTATTGAAACCGTATTTTTCTTCAATTACAAATGTGCTGTAATAGCTGAAAGGCGTACTTAAAATGTCGCTGGCAATCATAATTATTCCGAAGAAAACGAGGGCGATTATTATATCATTGTTTGAAATGGATCGCGCCAAACCATCTACATAAGCGAAGCCATCGAGGAAGAAGAATAGAAGGGTAGCGGCAAGTGAAATTGCCGAAGTTAGGAGTCCGAATTTGTAGCGTTCCTTTTTGTAGCGTTGCGATTTCTTATATTCTTCTTCGTCAAAAACGTCTTGCAATTCTGCTGGAAGCGGATCGTTGAAATGTTTTGCATTGAGATAATCCAATGCTTGGTCAATTATAAAACTGACGACTAGAATTGCTATTATGATGAAAAAAATTGTTTCGGGCTTCATACTTCGACTTCGCTCAGTAACCGTTGTTTGGTTATTTTATTAAAACTTGATTTACTATTTTTCTGCCACTGCCACTGAATACTGTGACTGAACACTGACTACTTAAACCCCCGTTGGCGTTTCGCTTCAAATATAAGGACTCCCGCAGCTACGGAAACGTTCATGCTGTCTATTTCCCCTTGCATTGGAATGATGATGTTTTGAGTGCTATTTTCTACCCATTCTTCGGAAAGACCAGTAGCTTCGGCACCTACGACTATTGCGGCGCTTTCTTTGAAATTGCAAGTGTGATAAGGAATGGAGGCTTGCAAAGCGGCGCAGTAGATATTGATTTTGTTTTTTTTCAGGAAGGAAATGATTTCTGAAGTGGTTGCTGTTACGACATTGTTGGTAAATAAACACCCCACGCTACTGCGAATGATGTTTGGGTTGTACATATCGGTTTTTGGATTGGCAATGATTACGGCATCTACGTTTGCAGCATCGGCAGTGCGGAGTAAGGCACCGATGTTTCCAGGTTTTTCTGGGGCTTCGGCAATGAGGATTAATGGGTCGCGGGTTGCAGGTTGCAGGTTGGAAATGTTTAAATCTTTCACATTTGCAATTGCCAAAACACCTTCTGTGGAACTTCGGTAGGCGAGCTTTTCATAGATTTCGGAAGTGATTTCAATGAATTCTGTTTCGGGATCGGTGGTTTCCTGTAATTTTAAAATCTCCTCTTCAGAAGTTATTTCAGAACAAAGGAGTATAGTTTTAAACTTATAGTTTCCTTTTAAGGCGAGTTGAATTTCACGTAAGCCTTCAATGACAAACAGTCCTGTTTTTCGACGTTCACGTGATTTTTCCTGAAGTAAAACGATTTGTTTTATTAGTGGGTTTTGTGGGCTAATTACTGTTTTGTGCATAGGATGCTTAAAATATCTCGCAAAGGCGCGAAGTTGCAAAGGTAATACATCAACCACATTTGCGATGGTTGTTGACAACCTGAATTTGTAATATGCGATTTGCTTACTTTTTTTGGCCTAATTCTTTGCACCAATGCATCATAGGAAGCCAAAATATAAACTACAGATATTTATACGCAGTGCCTAAATTAATTCGTAGTCCAAAACTAATGTTCAGGTAGTTTACGTCTCTAAAGGTATCTTTCAATTCACTAGGTACATCAATGTTCATAAAGTCGTGACGCAATTCTGGCGCAATAAACACACCTAAATAGGTTGAAAAACGATAACTAACTTCTGGATTTAACCAAATTGCGGTGGCGGTGTCACTAAAATAATCCATTGAGCCGTTGTTTCGATAGGTTGCAGCTCCTACACCGAGACCTATACTTAGGTCGAACTTATTTATATGTTTTTCATAACCCACTAAGGCGCCAACAACGTAATTATTGGTTTTGTAATAATTTCCTAAAAGCTCGCGATTGTCGACCCATCCTGAAAAATAGCTGAAATAAGGACCAATATAAAAATCCTGAAAGGCATTTACCTTAAAGGAAAAGCGGGCACCCATTTTTAAATCTAATCCGTTGGTGACAAAGTTATCTCCGAAAGCAATTGGGAGGTAGGGAGAAATACTAATACTTCCAATATTTTTTCCCTTCACCACTTGCTCCTGATCAATGTTTTCACTCTTTTCTGTGGTTTGTGTTTCCTGTGCAACTATTGCCGATGAGATCAACAACGCCGCAATAATAGTTTTAATATTCAAAAACATAGGTGGTTTCTGGGTTTATTAGTGGAATGGAAATGGTACGTTCGGGTTGATTGTTCAGGATGTATTTTAAAAATACGGTAGTTCCTATTTTACCATACAAATCTGTTTGAAGGTTAGGGCTGTTTGGGTCTAGCTGATTGTAATAGTCATCTGAAAATTGACAGTTTTCGGAATTATTGGACCCAAGATCAATTTGGCAAATGGCACTTTCATATTCAAATTTATAGGCGACAATATTGTTATCGCCACGTACATTGTTAAAGAAAATGGTAAGAAGAGCAATCTCGCTGAGTTCAATTTGACCCAGATCATAACTAGAATTTCTGCGGATTCTAGAATTGTTGTAGTAATGTTTCGCGGAATAATTGGTGTTTTCTAAATACCCATAACTATAACCCCCACCTGAAGTGTAGCCGTAGGATTGCATATTAACCACAATATCTAGAGGATAATCATTTTCAGCCTCTAGGGAGGTAAATTGGAACGCTCCATTAGCATCACTAACGGTTTCGCCGAGTGTTGAGCCATAGGTTTCACAGCGAACAGAAATGTTTGGGATGGGGTTATTGGCACTATCCACAATGTTCCCTTTAACCAAAATACGATGATTATTTTGGATATCGATATCGCAGGATTGGAAGAACAAGAGAATTCCCAGTAACAATAATTGGACGGTATATTTTCTTTTCATAAATAGCTAGATTTTGCTCGGCAAGAGTACGGAAAAATCGTGTAGCTGACAAATACTAAATTGTTACATTGTATAATTAGAAAAATTTAAATCATCTAATTCATTTTCGAATTCTAACTCAAAACCCTCGGATTCTAACTCACAAAATAGGAATCGCTCCGTTTTTCATTATATTCGTTTCTTAATTCAGAGTTTTGGTTTGAAACTCACCCCAATTTTGATTACTTTGATAATATTAAATCCCCTATTTGAAACCCTAAACACTTAAAACTATGGACAAATTTTACGTTATTAAATATATTGGAATTCTAATTTTTCTATTGCCATTCTCTCTTTATTCCCAAGGCCCTGGTTGTCCGAATGTTTATGCTGGCGAAGATGTTGCAGTAAGTTGTTCGGATCCATGCACCATTTTGACGGCTAACTATCTTGAAACAGGTGAGACTACATCTTACGCAGTATCTTCTATTGCTTATGCACCTCCATTTGCCTTTACGGGCGGAGCGAATTCCACAAATATTACTTTAGATGATATTTGGTCCTCATCTATTGATTTGGGTTTTGACTTCTGTTTTTTTGGAGAGACTTATGATAAAGCATTAATTAATTCAAATGGAGCACTTACTTTTAGTATTTCAGGAGAAATTGCCAATGGCAAATATTCGCCAAATACTTATTCCGGCTATTCCATAGGAACCAATAATGATAATGCTATTCCTGGAAATACGGGATCTAATACGGATGCCCGAGCAGTTCTTGGAATTTTTGGAGTTTTGCAGGATACAGATCCTACGACTTCATTTCAAGATTGGTCTTTTAATTATGAAGTAGTTGGAAACTATCCTTGTAGAATGTTAGTTCTGAATTTTTACAAATTGGGTCATTTTTCTTGTGGGACAGGTGTTGGTGAGCAAACATATCAAACCATTCTTTATGAAACTACCAATGTAATTGAGGTTTATGTACAAAATAGAACCGCCTGTTCGAATTGGCAGAGTGGACGTGGTTTGATTGGAATACAAAATGGGGACGCGACCCTAGCTTATACTCCTCCGGGACGAAATACAGGTAACTGGTCTGCTCAAAATGAAGCTTGGCGCTTTACTCCTGATGGAGCCTCAAATGTAACAGTAAAATGGTTTGCAGATGGGATAGAAGTTGGCACCGGCGCGACTTTAAATGTATGCGTTGACGAAACCACCACTTTTACCGTTCAAACTGAGTACACTAATTGCAGTGGAATTTCCATAATTGATGAAGACACCGTTACCGTGACCTATGGGACAATACCTGAACCAAGCGACCTTATTGCAATAGATGACGATGGCGATGGTATTGCGATTTTTGATCTTACAGAAAATGATGTAGTAGTTTTGAATGGTGTTGAACCCACAGATTACATCGTTACTTATTATGAGTCTGAAAATGATGCTGTAATTGATCTGAATCCCATAACGAACCCTATGGCATATCAGAACATCACAAACCCGCAAACAATTTTTGTTAGATTAGAAATTATGGGTGGCAATTGTTTTGCAGTAGATTCCTTTATAATAAGTACGGAGTCGCTTTCTATTGATTCATTTGGATTTGAAAGTTTAAATATTTTTCCAAATCCAACTGCGGGGAATGTTACAATTCAATCTTCACAATTAGTTTCTCAAACAACGGTTTCACTTTATGATATTCTCGGGAAAATGCTTTTGACGGAAAAAACACTTCCGCAGAATGGTTCGGTTACATTAGATGTTTCCTCGTTTAAATACGGAGTTTACTTTTTAAAAGTTTCTTCGGACGGGAATGAAGCGGTTCGAAAATTAATTAAAAAATGATATTTACTGCTTCTTGATAAAATTCTTAATCCTGCAAGGTCTTTTTTATGACCTTGTAGGTTTTTTATCTTATGTTTTAATTTAAATTTAAACACCCAAACGAGGTAAAAGGTTTTTTAAAATCTTGCAGGAAGGTTAAACGAAGATTGTGAAATCTGTTATGCGTCAAATAGTTCCAGATACAAAATTTGGACAGGTTGTGGTTCAAATTGTCCAACTTCAATTTCATCCTCATCTTCATCTTCATGTTCGATTTTAAAGCGGCTTATTTTCATAGTAATTAACCACCAACGCTACCATATAGTTATAGCTCATAATGCCATCGCTTTGATTGTTGGCCTTTAGAAAATTATCCCAAAAAATCCTTGAGAAGGATTCAAATGGATTTTGGTAGGTTGACCAGAAGTCACGCATTTCCTTATAACTGGCCATAATTCCTGGGTTAATGGTTTCTACAGGATCATAATATTGACATTCATCTTTTCGGGCAACATCATTAATTAGATATCGTAAAGTGAAAATATATCCTGCATATTGAATGTAGGGATCGTCGTTGTGAAGCGTGGATAAAGTGGCGATAAAATTGGCTTCGTTTTCAGCGGCAAAACCTATTTGGTGGGCTTCTTCATGACAAGCCACAACCGGAAACTTATACGTTTTGAGAAGGTTGTTTACTTGCGCTTCGCCTGAAAAAGGATTCAAATAACCACTGTATCCCATATAGGAAAGCCCTGTGCTCCAGCCGCTTTTTTTAATGCTTCGCGGTATGTAGGCTAGTTGCGGATATTCCTTCGCTAGATTGTGATACCCATTCAGCGACTTTTCAAACAGTTCCGATTGAGAATAGGGAAGGTCAATTTTTAAGCTGTCCGCCTGACCTAATTGGCGGTGCATAGCATTGCTTTTCTCAATGAAACGTTTCGTGGTGGTTAGTAGTTCCTCATAAGTATAATCACTTTCCAACCGTAGCGACTGGTGTAGTGGAAGCCTGTAATAATTAAAGCCCCAAAGCACATGAAACATAAAATAAACAATGGAAACAGTAGCAGTGATGTCTATGAAAAACCAATGTGGCTCAAAGCGCAATCTCCTGATATTTTTATAAATCCAGCGGATAGCCAAAAGTCCTATTAAGGTGTAAAAGACATCACCAACCGAAAAAGGCACCCACCCGAAAAGATATCGGGACACTTTTGAAAGAATAGGGTAGAAGCCCAAACTGTAATATTTTTCCACAAACCCAGGAAAATACTTTAGGATTTGAAGGAGAAAAATCTGAATAGGAATTAGTAGGGCAAGGATAAGCGCGGTTCGTCTTTGCATAATCCAAACTTACGAAGGAAATCTTTCCCTACATAATTTTTATAGCAGTCTAAAAAAAGTAATTTTGTGGGAATGATGAGTCACGAATGCACGAATTCATTTAAAACCTAAAAAGTCTTCGAGACCTCTTAGGTTTCGTAGCGAAAGCATTTTTTATAAGTCATGGATTCGTGGCAACCTTTTTTTTACAATAATATAAATAAACTATGAACGAAGAAATAAGAAACCTAGAACCCAAAGCCCTTTGGAACAAATTTGCAGATTTAAACGCTGTGCCGAGACCTTCCAAAAAAGAAGAACGTGTGATTGCGTTTATGAAAGATTTTGGAAAGAAACTCAACCTAGAAACCCTTGAAGATGAAGTAGGCAATGTCATCATTCGCAAACCCGCGACAAAAGGAATGGAAGATCGAAAAATGGTAGTCCTTCAAAGCCATTTAGATATGGTACACCAGAAAAACAACGACACCAATTTCGATTTCGACAAACAAGGCATTGAAATGTATGTGGATGGCGATTGGGTTCGGGCCAAAGGCACAACCTTGGGAGCCGATAACGGAATTGGAGTAGCCACCATTATGGCCATTCTTGAAAGCGATTCGATTGAGCATCCCGCGCTGGAAGCTCTTTTTACAATAGATGAAGAAACAGGAATGACAGGCGCCAAAGGCCTAAAAGGAGGTTTGCTGAAAGGAGATATCCTTTTAAATCTAGATACTGAAGAAGATGACGAAATTGGCGTGGGCTGTGCCGGCGGAGTTGATGTAACAGCCATTGGATGTTATAGCGAAACCGACACACCAAAAAACGTTGCGAATTATAAAATTCAGGTTACAGGTTTAAACGGTGGCCACAGTGGCATGGACATTATCAAAGGTTTGGGAAATGCCAATAAATTGATGAATCGTGTTTTGTTCGCAACAAAAGATTCTATGCGACTAGCAAAACTTGAAGGAGGAAGTCTGCGAAATGCAATTCCGAGAGAAAGTGTGGCAAAGGTGGCGGTTCTTTCCGAAGAAAAGTTTCTTTCGGAATTTGAACATATAAAAAAGGATATTCTTTCAGAATACAAATCCTTGGAGGCGAATTTAACCATCACTGCTAAAAAGACCGATGAAAATTTCGTAAAAGTGATGTCCGAAGAAGGTCAAAATGAATTTCTCAATGTTATGAACGCAGCCCATAATGGGGTTTACAGGATGAGTCCTGATATTGAGGATTTAGTCGAAACATCCAATAATATCGCTAAAGTTTCAGTTGCCAACGGAAATATCAAGATTGAATGTTTAACTCGAAGCTCCGTGGAATCCTCCAAAGCCGATTTGGCAAACGCTTTAACTTCAGTCTTTGAGCTAGCAGGCTACAAAGTTACCTTGGACGGAGATTACCCCGGTTGGGCACCAAATATGGATAGCGCAATTCTGAAAGTCTTGGATAGTTTATATCAAAAAATGCACGGTGAAAAAGCAAATGTAGCCGCTTGTCACGCCGGACTTGAATGTGGAATCTTAGGTCAGAATTATCCCGAGATGGATATGATTTCATTTGGACCAACCATAAAAGGAGCACATTCTCCCGATGAACGCGCCAGCATTTCTTCTGCTCAGAAGTATTGGGAGTTTGTCCTAGAAATATTGAAGAATATTCCGAAGAAGGATTGAGAGAAAAGAAACACGAACCACGACCGCTTCGCTACACGAATCACGACGAATTCGGCTAGAATAGATATTGTGTCAACTAAATAGCAATCTGTCGTGATTCCCTTAAGTCGTGTTTCTTGATTCCCTTTAGTCGTGATTCCTTTTAATCGTGTTTCGTGTTTCCTTTTCAGTAGTGCTTCCTTCTAGTTTCTTCAATAGAAAAGAGGAACCAGCTTCAACGCTAATTCCTCTTTTCAATTTTATAATTATCGTTTTTATTTAACGATATCCACTAGTTCAAGTTCAAAAACCAATTCAGAATCTGGAGGAATAACTCCTGGAATCCCTCTATTGCCATAAGCTAAATGAGATGGAATAAATAGCGTTGCTTTGTCTCCAACTTTCATGTTCAACAAACCTTCTCTAAATCCTGGGATTAGTTGTGCGTCCTTGCTGTAATCTGTTGGAACAGGAATATATTGTCCAGCGGCTTTACGCATTTCGTCAACTATCTCATATTTCTCAGCGTTTTCAAAAACATTGGAATCGAAAAGATGACCATCAGTTAGGTATCCAGCGTAATTCATTAAAATCTTATCGCCTTCATTTGGTTGAACACCTTCCCCTTTTTTAGTGAAAAAGATTTTAAGTCCCGAAGGAAGCGAATCAGCTTTTGCGCGAATAGCTTCGAGTTCTTTCGCCTTTTTCTCAGCTATTTTGTTGATTCGTTCTTCTTTTTCTTTCTTTTCTTTTTCAATTTTACCCATTTCTTCAGTGAAGTAAGGAACTTTAATTTTGCCCTTGTTGATGATGTTCACTTTTTCAATAATTACTGGATGAATAGGTTTGTCGCCAGGTTTTTCGGTTTCCACAAGACCAATAGCATCAACGATATCTTGGCCTTCAACTACTTCGCCAAAAATAGTGTGGCGACCGTTTAACCAAGGGGTTTCTTTTAGGGTCACGAAAAACTGGCTACCATTGGTTGCTGGCCCTGAATTTGCCATTGCCAAAAGTCCTTTTTTGGAAAATTGGATGGTGTCTGTAATTTCGTCAGGAAAAGCATAGCCTGGATTACCAGAGCCATCGCCCTTAGGATCGCCTCCCTGAATCATAAAATCTTTAATAACCCTGTGGAAGGAAAGACCGTCATAAAAACGTTTTCCTTTGTAAGTGGAATCTACCATTCCGTTGGTGCCCTGTGCCAAGGCTACGAAATTTGAAACCGTCAATGGAGCAGTTTCGTTGTAAAGTTTAGCGACAAAAGTACCTTTATTGGTTACAAATTCGGCATAGACCCCATCGCCAAGATCTGGATATTTTTCTTGACAAGACGCAAAAGCTAGCGTTAGAAATAAAATAAGAAATGATAATTTTTTCATCTGGTTTTTGTTTTTTGAAGGAAGATCAACCCAAAATTGGGAAGTTGCAGGCCCATCTGCATATCTTCGATTTTGTTGAAATTAGGTTAATGGGCTGTTTTAGGTTAAATTAATTTTCATTTAAATGTTCAATAGAATGCAATGTGATTGTACTCTGCACGGGAACGTTTGTGGCCAGCTTTTCTACTATTCCGTAGTAGCCATAAGCTTTATACGAAGGGAAAAGAAAGGTTACAACTTCTCCTTCCTTCATAAGTTTTAGACCATCGCGAACTCCTGATATCAAGTCTTGGTTGCTCTGTTCAATTTTATAAAGTACAAGTCCGTTCTCTTTTTCCGAAAGAATGGTATTGCCATTAAAATCTTTGATATTGTATGTGAATTTTACCAAATCGCCAATTTGAGGCTTTTGGGTTTGGGTCGTATCGCGGGTATTATAGTAGTACCAAAAACCATTTTCTGATGCAAAATAAGTTTTGGAAGAATCTTTTGAAATTAATTGTTCAATGAAACTCTTTTCCTTATCATAGATTTGTTTGTTCCGATCTGCGGATTCTTTAATGAAAGTTCCGGTGTGACTTTGCAATGGTCGTCGAGCCTCAGGGCCTTTGCAGGAAACAATGAGGATGGAAAACAAAACAATGTAATACAGCTTAGAAAGCATGTGTGAGTTCATTTTTATAACGCAGCAAGATACTAATAAAATCAGTTATGGTTTTGTTAAGAGAGAGTGAACTTTTTCCACCTGCTGCATTTATATGGCCTCCGCCGCTATAATGGTTGCGAGCAAAGTCATTCACAGAGAAATCTCCTTTGCTTCGGAACGACATTTTAACGATATTTTCCTGCTTGTTTTCTATAAAAATTGCGGCAAAAACAATTCCCTTAACCGAAAGTGCATAATTGACAAAACCTTCAGTATCTCCTTTTTTAAAACTGTGCTCGTCCAATTCTTTTTGAGATAAAGTGATAAAAGCAGTATTATAATCCGACAGAATATTTAAATTGTTGAGTGCTACGCCCAAAAGTTTCATTCGCTCGGGGCTATTAGTATCATATATATTTTGATGAATAATAGCACCTTGGGCACCCGTTTCAACAAGTTTTGCAATAATGCGATGGGTAGTTGGAGTAGTAGAAGGGAAGCGGAACGAACCTGTATCAGTCATGATTCCTGTGTACAAGTTGGTAGCGATTTTTTTTGAAAGTTTTTCTATTTTACCAAGGGCTTCCATAAAATGATAAACCATTTCAGAAGTGGAGCTCATGGAAACATCGCTATAAGTGGCAATTGCATATTCCGCGGGTTGCTGATGATGGTCTATCATCACAAATTGGGCTTTACTGTTTTCAAGAGGCGTTTGTAAATCTCCCACTCGGTCTAGGCTATTGAAGTCGAGCGTGAAAATCAAATTAGTCGCTTCAAGGATTTCCTTGCATTTCTGAGTTTCTTTATCATAAATAAGAATGGCATCTACCCCAGGCATCCATTTGAGGAAATCAGGAAAATCATTAGGCATAATGACGGTGGAAGAATGTCCAAGACTTTTGAGAAAAAAGGAGAGGCCCAAGCAGGAACCCACGGCATCGCCATCCGGATTCTTATGACCAATAACCACTATTTTTTGAGGTGTGGCAAGCAGCTTTTTTACAATTGTAGTGGTTTCTTTATTCATAAGTGGGCGAAGATACGATAAAGGCATTTAAACATGAAAAAATATTATTTGGTTGAGAAACAAAGAAGTTTACTATTAAATCTGTCGCTGATGCCTTGATTTGATTACCAAAATTAAACTTTTGGTAAAGTGTTGCTTTTCATCGTCAAATAGTTATTTTTGCCGAAATTTTAAAAATACAATGAGAACAGACAGAACATTTACAATGTTGAAACCCGATGCAGTCGAAAAAGGACACATTGGCGCAATACTTGAAAAAATTAATGCCTCAGGATTTAGAATCGTGGCCCTGAAATTAACCCACATGACCACCGCTGAAGCAAAAGAATTCTATGCCGTTCATAGTGAACGTCCTTTTTATGGCGAATTGGTTGAATATATGACTCGTGGGCCAATTGTTGCCGCAATTCTTGAAAAGGAAAACGCAGTTGAGGATTTCCGCACCCTTATTGGCGCTACAAATCCAGCAGATGCAGCAGAAGGCACAATCCGTAAACTATACGCAGCTTCCATTGGCGAAAACGCCGTTCACGGAAGTGACAGCGATGAAAATGCAGCTATTGAAGGTGCTTTTCATTTCGCTGGTCGTGAGATGTTTTAGTCCCCCTGGCCCCTAAAGGGGGAATGCACTCAATGGGGCATAATACTGAATATTATGATTGAAAACGCCTTCCTAATTGGAGGGCGTTTTTATTAAGTGCTGTTTATACTTTTTGTTAACGCAATACTAGTTTTGTAATCAAATCTTTACCAATTTCTTCATTAAGAAGTTTGATTATTTTGTCTTTTCCATAACTCAACTCCTCTCGTAAAACGGAAGAAGAAAGTTGTACAAAGAGCGTGTCACGATCTAGTTTTATATCGGTAGTGTATTTTGAAATGGCAGTACCCATTACATTATCCCAAGCCTCTTTAGCGTTTACCTTATCCAATCCTTTCTCCAAGCGATTGGTTTCAATGAATTCCTTAAGAGCATCGCCTATAGATATGTTTTCTGCGTGTCGTTTGGCCATTTTTTTGGAAAAGCTTATTAGTTTTAAAGTTTATGAGTTCAAGGTGATTGCTTTTATTATTTTGCTTTTAACCTAATTATCCTCTTTAAGGGTCAAAGGAACATTTACAAATTTTGAATATTTATACAACTTATTGTCTTTGTTCTTGACTATCAAGGTGCTGTCTTTTGCTTCGATTACTGTTTCTTTCCATTGGTCAAAAGGAGTTTTGTAAAACATTCTTAAACTGTCATTCTCAATTTTCAGGGTAAAGTTTTCAGAAACGCCGTTTGTTGTATAAGTTCCATCAAATTTAGGCGAAACCTTTGTTCGGACGCCACTATCGCCTTTTACTTGAATATGGTCAACGATTATATTTAAATCGAAATCCTTTTTGATCCCGGTCGGCATTTCGACGGTTTTAATTTCCCAATAACCAGCTAAATTTTGTTTTTGTACTTCAGGATCGGGTTTTGCACACGAAAGCATGAAAATAAAGAGAACGACGGAAATTATTTTGAAATCCATGGAATGGAATTTTTGGTTAACAATGAGACAGGCCTTTTAATGATTCATTGGCAAAAGAAACTCTTCTAAACTCCAAATTTAGTAAACAAATAAGTAAATCGCTTCGCTAATTAGTTTCATTATTCTTCCACTTTTGCAGAGAGTTCAAACCATCGTTCTGTTTTCCTTTCAATTTCATCAATGATTTCCTGAAGTTTGATGGACTGTTTGTCAATTTCAGGACCATCCCAATTTTCCGTGGCAAATTTATTTTGAAGCGTTTCCCGTCTGTCTTCTAGATTGGCTATTTCTTTCTCCAATTTGCCGTATTCCTTTTGTTCGTTATAACTCAACCTCGCTTTAGGCTTGTCCTCTTTCCAATCAGTTTTTGTTTTAGTTCCAGTTTCGATTTCTTTTTTTTCGACAGGCTGGCTGTCTTCGTAAATTCTAAAGTCACTATAATTTCCGGGGAAATCTTCAATTTCGGCATTTCCTCTGAAAATAAATAGATGATCCACAATCTTGTCCATAAAATACCTGTCGTGGGAAACTACCAATAAACATCCTGGGAAATCCAAAAGAAAACTCTCCAGTACATTCAAGGTTACGATATCTAGGTCATTGGTGGGCTCATCAAGGATTAGAAAGTTGGGATTTCGGATAAGGATGGTACATAAATATAACCGTTTGCGTTCGCCACCGCTTAACTTTTCAACAAAATCGTACTGTTTTTTTCGATCGAAAAGAAAACGTTCCAAAAGTTGGCCTGCTGAAATCTGTCTTCCCTTTTTTAGAGGAATATAGTCTCCGTATTCACGGATAACATCTATCACTTTCTGACCTTCTTTGATGTTTATTCCAGATTGTGTGTAATATCCAAATTGAACGGTTTCCCCAATTACCACTTTCCCCGAGTCGGGTTTTATGGCTCCAGTGATAATATTCAAAAATGTGGATTTTCCAGTCCCGTTTTTACCGATGATGCCAATTCGCTCACCGCGATTGAAGTGATATTCAAATTTATCGAGAAGTTTTTTAACACCGAATGATTTTGATACGTTGTGTAGTTCCACAACTTTCGTCCCCATTCGTTCCATATTCAACTCCAGTTGTACTTCGTGGTCGTTGCGACGCTTGCTGGCGCGATCTTTTATTTCGTGGAAATCGTCTATTCGGCTTTTGCTTTTAGTTGTTCGAGCTTTGGGTTGTCGGCGCATCCAATCCAGTTCTTTTTTGAAAAGATGCTTTGCTTTGGCGGTTTCGGTAGCATCATTTTCAATCCGGGCATCGCGTTTTTCGAGATAGTAGCTGTAATTTCCTTTGTAGCTGTACAATTGGCCTTCGTCCAGTTCGACAATTTCGTTGCAGACACGTTCTAAGAAGTATCTGTCGTGGGTTACCATAAATAGCGTAAAGTTTTCTTTTGCAAATAGGTTTTCTAGCCATTCAATCATTTCAAGATCCAAATGGTTGGTTGGCTCATCCATTATCAGCAGGTCTGGCGTAGTAAGCAATGCATTGGCAAGTGCCAAGCGCTTTTTTTGTCCGCCGCT
>JBLWTS010000048.1:0-25367 GCA_048270045.1 Aequorivita sp. | reverse complement strand
AAAGTAATTTTAAGGGAAATGGTATATTTGGGGGATTTGAAAAAAAGGTATCTGGAATGCGGGATTCCGTAAAGAAGATGGGTTTTGTTGGATTATATTTGAACACTGGCTACAATTAAAAAATGGCAAAAAACGAGGCTCACGCAAGAATAAAAATCAACCAGCTGCTGGAAGAAGCGGGGTGGCGGTTTTTTGACAATGAGGATGGTTCTGCAAATATCTTACTTGAGAATCACGTAAAAATCACGCAAACCGAGGTTGATGCTTGGGGAAATGATTATGAAAGGGTTAAAGGAGGCTCATTAGACTTCCTTTTAGTTGATTCCAATAACAAACCCATCTGTGTGCTAGAGGCCAAAAAAGAAAGCTTACATCCTTTGGTTGCAAAGGAACAAGCAAGAAAATATGCCAAAACGGTAGGAGCTCAATTCATACTTCTTTCAAACGGAATTGTGCATTTTCTGTGGAATTTAGAGAACGGGAATCCAAAACCTATTTATAAATTCCCATCACCCAATGAAATTGGCGCAATTAAAAACTGGAATCCTGACAGGGCATCCTTGGCAAACGAAGATGTAAAAGATGATTTTATTGCTATTGTGCAAATGCCTGATTATGCTGAAAGACCCGGATGGAAAGGCAACCCCATAGACAGTAAGGATTTTGTTTGGAACAATGGATTACGATTTTTAAGAAAATACCAATTAAAGGCAATCCAAAAATTACAGGAAGCAGTTGCAGCAAATAAAGATCGTTTTCTATTTGAAATGGCAACGGGCACAGGAAAAACTTTAACGGCTGCGGGAGTAATTCGTCTTTTCCTGAGAACCCAGAATGCAAGACGGGTGCTATTTCTAGTGGATAGACTAGAGCTGGAAGATCAGGCGTGGAAGGCTTTTACCAATTATCTTAAGCCAGATTACACCACATTTATTTATAAAGAACATAAAAGCGATTGGAGAAAAGCGGATATCGTAGTTACTACCATTCAGTCTTTAATGTTCGACAATAAATACAGATATGAATTTAAGCCTACCGATTTTGACTTGTTAATCTCAGATGAATCACACCGTTCAATATCAGGAAATGCAAGGGCGGTATTTGAGTATTTTCACGGCTATAAATTAGGATTAACGGCTACCCCTAGGAATTATCTTAAAGGAGTCGATTTAAACAAAATAAAGGAAAATGACCCGAGAGAAGTTGAGCGCAGATTGTTACGAGATACTTATGAAACCTTTGGTTGTCTTGATGGAACCCCAACCTATCAATACACATTATTAGACGGTGTTAAAGATGGTTTTCTGATCAATCCTTGGGTTCTAGATGCCAGAACAGAAATTACTACCCAATTGCTTTCAGATGAAGGCTATTCTGTTGCAATAACAACTGAGGAAGGAGAAGAAACCGAAACCTTTATTTCACGTGACTTTGAGAAAAAGTTTTTTTCCGAAAAAACAAATAAGGTTTTCTGTAAAACCTTTTTAGAAAATGCTTTGCGTGATCCCATCACACAGGAAATAGGCAAAACAATCATTTTTGCCGTTAGCCAAAATCACGCGCGAAAGATTACAGAAATTCTAAACGATTTTGCCGAACAATTATACCCCAAGAAATACAATTCAGACTTTGCTGTGCAAGTGACTTCTCAAGTTGGGGAGGCCCAGCAAATGACTATCAACTTTACCAATAATAACCTTAATGGTAAATCCTCGTGGTTAGACGGCTATAAAACTGGGAAAACCCGGATTTGCGTAACGGTGGGGATGATGACAACGGGTTATGATTGTCCCGATTTGCTCAACTTGTGTATGATGCGGCCTATATTCAGCCCTTCAGATTTTGTTCAGATAAAGGGCCGGGGAACCCGAAAACATACGTTTACCCACACCTTTAAAAATCAGTTGGACGAACAGGAAGCTATTAAAGAGGAAAAGGTGATTTTTAAACTTTTTGACTTCTTTGCCAATTGCGAGTATTTTGAAGAGAAGTTTGATTATGATGAAAAGCTAAAACTTCCAAAACCCAGAGAGAGTAATGGCGAAGGTGAGAGTAGGGGGATTGATATTGATAAATACACAAGTCACATAATCGATCCACTTGCAAACATTAAAGAAGAGCAAATTGGGTATGAAGGAATGCGAATTGACCGAGAGCTTTTTAAGAAGTTTGAAAATCGCATTGTTATGGACGATGTGATAAAAAGGAACGTGGAGCTAGGAAATTGGGAACACGTAGTAAGCCACATTCAGGCTGAAATATTTGACAAACCCGAAGAATACTTCAACCTTGAAAAACTTCGGAAGGCAGCTAAAATTGACAGAAAGGTTTCCATACGAGAAGTGGTAGAGAAAATCTTCGGTATTATTCCGAAATTCAAATCTAAAGATGAATTGTTGGAGGAAGAGTTTGATAAATTTATTTCCATCTATCCTCCTGAAGAAGAGGATATAAACATAAGAGCCTTAAAGTATTTTTTTAAGGCCTATATTGTTGACCAAGATATTCGGAAAATAATTGAAACCAAAGATTTTCAATCCCTTCAAACCAATCCCACCTTGACCATTTCGCAGTTTCGGGAAGTTCATGAAAAATATAGGGAGGTAATACCTGTGTATATTAAAGATTATATTAAGTTGGAGCAGTTTGCAGCATAATGTCTGATAAATTCAAGAATAAATATAGAATACCCTCCGCCCGTTTACCACATTGGGATTACGGTTGGAACGCTATGTATTTTATAACCATTTGCACACAGAATAGGATTCATTATTTTGGCAACATTGACCATGGGAAAATGAATTTATCAGAAATTGGAAAAATCACAGAATCCGAATGGTTAAAAACGTTTGAAATACGCGCCGATATGAATTTGGAAATGGGCGAATTTGTGGTGATGCCAAACCATTTTCACGCGGTTATTGGGATTGGGGAAAATCAATTTAATACAGGGAATGGTTACGATGACCATGCGTCCTGTAGAGACGCAATGCAACGTAGAGACGCAATGCATTGCGTCTCTACCCCCGCAACCACCCCAATCCCGACCCCACCATTAACCCCAAAAAACCAATTTGGTCCACAATCAAAAAATTTGGCATCCATTATCCGTGGATTCAAATCGTCTGTGAAAAAATATGCAACCATTAACAAAATTGATTTCGTTTGGCAACCCCGTTATCACGACCACATAATCCGTAATGACAAATCATTCCAACGCATTTCAGAATACATTATAAATAATCCTTTGAATTGGAAAGAAGACCGATTCTTTAAATAAACCTATGTTAGATACTGTTACCAAAAAACGAATTGACGACTGCCGAGATATTTTAGTAGGTAAACTCCCCGACCCAAAAGCCCAGATAGAACAAATAACCATAGGCTTAATCTACAAGTTTATGGCCGATATGGATAAAGAAGCAATTGATTTAGGCGGAAAAGCCAAATTCTTTGCAGACTATACCGTTCCAGACCCAAAAGATGAAAGCAAGAATATAACAATTCCCTTTTCAAATTACAGTTGGGATCGGCTCTTTGACACCAAAGTAACCGCCTCAGAAATGTTGCGTTTGTATTCGGAAGCCATTGAGAGTATGGAGAAGAACCCAAACATACCTCAACTGTTTCGAGATATTTTTAACAATGCCTATTTGCCCTATCGCGACCCAGAAACCTTAAAACTGTTCTTAAAAACCATTGGCGAATTTGAATACACCCACAGCGAAAAACTAGGGGATGCTTTTGAATATTTGCTCTCCGTAATGGGGTCTCAGGGGGATGCTGGGCAGTTTAGAACACCCAGACATATTATAGACTTTTTGGTTGCCATTGTTGACCCGAGCAAAACGGACACCATTCTAGACCCAGCCTGTGGCACCGCAGGGTTTTTAATATCTGCTTTTAAGTATATTAAAGAGAGTGTCGCCAAAAAGGGCGGTTCATTAACCCCGGACCAACGTAAAAAGCTGATACAAAACTTTGTTGGTTATGATATCTCTCCAGATATGGTGCGACTGAGTTTGGTAAACCTGTATTTACACGGCTTTTCAGACCCACATATTTATGAATACGACACTCTAAGCAGTGAAGAGCGTTGGAATGAAAGCTACGATGTTATTCTAGCCAATCCACCGTTTATGAGTCCGAAAGGGGGTATACGGCCACACAAAAGGTTCACCATAAGCAGCAAGCGCAGTGAAGTGCTGTTTGTAGATTATATAGCAGAACACCTAAACCCAAAGGGAAGAGCGGGAATAATAGTTCCCGAAGGTGTTATTTTCCAAAGCGGTACCGCCTATAAAGCCCTGCGCAAAATGCTGGTGGAAAATTACCTTTATGCAGTGGTAAGTTTGCCAGCAGGGGTTTTTAACCCGTATAGTGGTGTAAAGACTTCCATACTTTTGCTAGACACGACACTTGCCAAAAAAAGCAAGGCGATTTTATTTATAAAGATTGATAACGACGGTTACAATTTAGGAGCGCAGCGTGGCGAAATAAAAGGCGGACAATTAGAAGAAGCAATAGAAACTGCAAAAGCATTTAAGGAATCTATTGTAGCAGGAACTGAATTTGAAAACACAACCATTGCCCATTCCGTAGCTAAAACTGAAATTGCTAAGAATGGGGATTATAACTTGAGTGGGGAGAGGTATAAAAATATTGAACTTATAAATTCCGATTTTGAATTTGTTAAGTTATCAGAAATTTGTGATGTCAGAGATGGAACACACGATAGTCCAAAATATATTGAAAATGGTTACCCGCTTATTACATCCAGGAATATTAAAGCTGGTTATATTGATTTTACAAATGTAAATTATATTTCGAGAGAAGATTTTGATAAGATAAATAAAAGGTCAATTGTTGATGATGGCGATATCATAATGCCAATGATTGGTACCATAGGAAATCCAATAGTTGTAAAAAAGGAAAAGGAATTTGCAATAAAAAATGTTGCTCTAATAAAGTTTAATAAACTATCAAAAGTTAACAACCATTATTTAAAGGCAGTCCTTGGCTCGGATTATTTTAGTGAAAATTATAAAAATTTTTCTTCAGGCTCTACTCAGAAATTTATCTCCTTAACCTTCATAAGAAATCTTCTGATACCTCTACCACCCTTATCAATTCAAGAGGAAATTGTTGCCGAAATAGACGGATATCAAAAGGAAATAGAAGTCCTAAAAAGAAAAATAGAAGACCGTGAGCAGAAAATAAAAGATAGAATCGATAAAGTTTGGGGGCAGTAAGGGGTACGCTTACGAAATATTAGGATACTCACATCTTTCACTATTTTCCTATTGAGTAAAGTAAAAACGTTCAAAATAGACTCCCCAGTGTTAAAAGATGCTAGCTGGAATTTACCACAAACCACTTGAGATGTTGACAAATCAATAAATTTAATGGATGAAATGTTGTTGACCGCGATATATAAACGGCAAAATTGATTGTCTACACCCTAGGGTTCGTTATTCAGAACCGGAAATTCCCCAAATAGTAAAACACCCTTCCAAGGCAATTCCGAAGAAACACAGCCATTTAAAAGACAAAAAAAGGCCAGCAAATAACCTTTGGGGTATTAGATGCTGGCCAAAGCCCTGTGGCTTATTTATTCAGTAGACTATCCACGTGTGAGCCATCCCCTTTTGCTGGCGGTGGCGATGGCGTACGGAGTAATCCAAAACAGGGCGAAAGTGTATAGAATGCTGTAAGAGTATGCCCAAATAGATTCGGATAAGTTGTATCGTTTTGCATAAAACAAAACAGGAAAACTAGAGAAAATAAGGATTCCAAACAGAGTGGAACTGAAAAACAGTACGGGGTGGGTTACGATAAAGAAGAGCATAAACAGGATAAAGGGGTAACTCATAATTATCTTTAACGACTGACTTAAAAACAACAAGCGTATGCCGCTTTTAGCGCCTTGCCTGAAGTTGGTAAAAACGTATTTAGACATTTCAATATTCTCCCGCACGTTACTGCGACCCCAACGGATAAACATTTTGTAAAGTCCGGTATAGTTTTCAGGTACGTTGGTGTAAGCGTATGCATTGCGTTGGAATAGGACTTTATGTCCTTGTTTAAGGATCATATTGGTCATAGCGCGATCTTCCCCAATATCGGAAGGTTTCCCCATAAAGGTTTGGTTGATCCATTCGGGAAGACAGGCGAAAACGGCGGAGCGTCTGTAGGCGGCCAAAGCACCTGGAGTACATAACACAGAGTTTAGACTGCTTTCGGCAGAACGCACAAATTCGAAGCTAAGCACAAAACTCACATCCAGCATTTTGGGCAAGAGTGCTTTTTTGTTGTTGAGCACTCGGATGTTTCCGGCTACAGCGCCACAATCTGCATCCACCACAAAGGGGCTTACCAGATTTCGTAAAGTATTGGGTTTTACTATGGAGTCACTATCTACAGTTACAAATACCTCCCCAGTCCCTAGATTGAAGCCGCGGTATAAGGCGTGACGTTTGCCTTGGTTATTAGGTTGTTGAAAGATGGTTACGCGATCGCCTAGTGTTTTTTTGGCCTCTTGCATCCAGTACCAGGTATCGTCTTTACTACCATCGTCTATGGCGAGCAGTTGTAGTTTTGCTTCGGGATAATCGCTATTTGCCAAGCTCATCAAGGTTTCCCATACTTGTTTGCCTTCGTTGTAGGCGGGCACAATAACGGTACAGGTAGGCAGTTTGGCATCGGTAACCGAAGCGATTGGCTTGTAGCAGAAATAACGATATAGAGTATATACAAAAAAGCTGGCCTTGAAAATGAGCAAGCCAATGGCTAACACCAAAAAGGGATATCCCCAAGAAGAGTTAAGCCTTTCCTCGTGAAAGGAAGTGAAATCACTGTTGAGGTAGAAAAACAAGTAGGAGGCCAGTACCATCAACAGAAAAGTGCTGCCCAACACAAAAATCCCCCAAGGATTGGTTTTTCCTTTGGAAGTCTTTACGCGCGTAGGAGCATTGGTATCTGTATTGGTGTTTAATGCTTGGTTTGTGGTATTTTGTGCAGCTTGTGTTTCAAGCGGAGGAATCGCAAGGGATTCCGTTAAGTTCTTCGCCAGAGAGAGGTCTTTCATTTTAGATTCTTTATAAAATTACAGTAAGCGATACACTCACTTTTTTGATTCCATTTAGCAACCCCCGTACCATTGCGCAAATAGGGAGCTCCCAAGGTTTTTATGGGAACGGGGTACACAGAAAGTGTGTAAAAATTACACAGTTGGGTAGGGGATTACACAGTTGATGGGGTATAAACTTGGGAAAGAAGGGAGTTTTGAAGGGGAAAGCACTTCGACTGCGCTCAGTGTGACATTTGGATGGCTATTTAAACTCGGAGTGTCAGGGTGAGCGCAGTCGAACCCCCTTGGTTATAACGAAATGGTTTGGTACTATAATGCACTTCGACTGCGCTCAGTGTGACAGAAGGATACTAATGAAATGTTCGTGTGTCAGGGTGAGCGCAGTCGAACCCCCTTAGTTATAACGAAATGGTTTTGAGCTAAAATGCACTTCGACTGCGCTCAGTGTGACAGAAGGATGTCAGGGTGAGCGCAGTCGAACCCCTTTTATTAGAAGGAAATAATCATTAACCCCTACAAAACCCCAACAATCCTAAATAACTTTTCTAAAAAAATATTATCTTTAAAAGATAATACCAACTCAAACAGTTCAACTTTCCCAAAGTCTCAAAATGCCATATCCAAATGTACTACCAATACTACGTTTACATATTAGAATGTTCAGATAAATCCTACTATACAGGTATAACTAATGATTTAGCAAAAAGGTTTGAGCAGCACCAAGCGGGTACTAAAAGAGATGCTTATACATACAAACGAAGACCTGTAGTTTTAAGATTTCATCAAGAATTCAATGACGTATTGCAGGCCATATACTTCGAAAAAAAGATTAAAAAGTGGACAAGAGCCAAGAAAAAAGCGCTAATTGATGGCGATGGGGATATGTTACAGATTCTAGCAGAATGTAGGAATGCTACGCATTATAAGTATAAACCAGGAAGTGAGGAAGTGTGATATAATTCTGCTAAGTTGATTCTGTTAATTATTTGTGGTATAATTGATTATGGCGCATTATTTAAATGATATGTTTTGGTGTTGGAATGCACTTCGACTGCGCTCAGTGTGACATTTGGATGGCTATTTAAACTCGGAATGTCAGGGTGAGCGCAGTCGAACCCCCTTAGTTATAACGAAATGGTTTTGAGCTAAAATGCACTTCGACTGCGCTCAGTGTGACAGAAGGATACTAATGAAATGTTCGTATGTCAGGGTGAGCGCAGTCGAACCCCCTTAGTTATAACGAAATGGTTTTGAGCTAAAATGCACTTCGACTGCGCTCAGTGTGACATTTGGATGGCTATTTAAACTCGGAGTGTCAGGGTGAGCACTTCGACGGTGCTTAGGAATTACCAAGGACGACCCCCTTTGTTAATACGATATGGTTTGGTACTACAGCGCACTTGGACTGCACTCATTGTGAAAGTAGAATCCCACCCCGTTATAACCAATAGATAATCTTTACACCTCCATACCAATTCCTAGGTATTCCAGGATAGTAATAACGTGGTTCAGAGTTGCCGAAACCGGTGGCGTTTATCAATACTGAAGAAGCGTACTTTTCGTCTGTAAAGTTGTTGATACCAGCGTTTACTTCCATACTAAGTGCTTTGGAAAAGTCCATTTTATAGGTGGCTTTGGCATTGAGAACATTGTATTTATCTGAATAAAGCTGGTTGGCATCGTTTAAGGGAATAGCTCCAATGTGAAGGAAATTGCTATTCAGAATTAGGTTTTTGAATCCGAAATTTATACCGCCACTTACTTTGTTGTCTGGTACTCCCGTGAGCTGGTTACCTGAGAAATCCTTGTCCCCATCTATAAAATCAATGAATTTATGATTGGTAATTTCTGCATTGAGGTATGGGGAAATGTGTGCAGTAGCTGTGATGGGTTGAAAATATGAAAGTTGGAATTCAATGCCTTTGTGTTCCGTTTTCCCAGCATTTCGGCCAATATATTCATCATTTCCCACCCGATCAGCAACCAATAAATCGTCAATATCCAAAAGATAGGCGTTTACTTGAAAATGTAGTTTTCTTTTAAATAGGAAAAGTTCGCTACCCACTTCATAATTATAGCCTTTTTCAGGACCGAGGTCTGGATTAATAACGCCTTCAGGAGTCAAGGTTTCCTCGATAGAAGGATAATTAAAGCCTCGACTGAAGTTGAAAAAAGCACTGAGGTTTTCTGTGAATTGGTACAGCAGATTTACATTGGGCGCTAGTATGGGGTCAAAGTCGCGATCTGCACTTTTGTTGGTTTCATCGTTATTGAAATCATCCGTAAAACTGTAATTGGTTTTATTGAAATTTAAGCCAAATTGTCCCTTAAACTTTTCAGTAAACGGAATGGTTACGGTAGCAAATACGTTGAGGTTCTCTCTTTGTTCCGCATTGTCGCTAAGTAGATTGCCTTCAAGGCTGCCGTTGCCGTTATTTTCTTCGTAAAGGTTTTCAATTGTTTTCCAATTGTATTGGTCCTTGTAAAATTCGCCCCCAAAACTTAGATTGGCTTTGTTGTTTATAAATATGAAATCTTTGGCAAACACCGTTCTTGCGCCATAGCCGTTTGTATATTCATCCAGAATATTGAATGGTCTTGGTTCATAATGGTCTAAATAAGTGTAAAAAACACTACTCGTATTGCTAAAGCTTTCTGAAAAGCGGTGCGTAAGGCTGATACCAGTTAACAGTTGTTTATTGTCTTCATACCCTTGTGCTTGTTTCCACGTAAATGCCGCTTGTGAGGGGTCTTCCTCAAAGGCACTCTTGCCGATAGAGCTGGGAATCTGCGCAAAATAATCTACATAATTTACCAAAAGAGAAATCTCATTGTTGGCGTTGAATTTATAGGCGGAAGTGAGCAATAAGGTTTTTCTGTTGTATTCGTTGTTTTCTCTAAACCCGTCTGTCTCCAAATGATCGTAGTTGAGATTTAATGAAAACTTTTCTTTGGAAATGGAAGCAGTAACAGTATTCTTAATCAGGCCGTATGAACCAACCGTTAAGTTGCTTTTGAAAAAGGAATCTCCTATTGCGGCCTTTTTTGAGTTCAGCAAGAGTGTTCCGCCTAGATTGGTACCATATTGCGTGGCTTTTGGGCCTTTCACAATTTCAAGGGATTGCAAATCCTCGGGATCAAAAATGTCTATTGCGGTTTCTCCCACACCGTTGGTTATCGGAATTCCGTTAAAGTAAGCACGGATTTTATTGGTCCCGTACAACGTACGAGAACCCACGCCCCGAATTGTAATTCTGTTGGTATTGAGGGCGCCACTTTGAATAAATACTCCTGGAGTTTCATTAATGGCCGAAACAAGGTCGATGGGGCTATGAGTGTCAAACCTTTCAGCAGTTATTTTATCTGTGGGAATAATTACTTTACTGCTCTTTTGGTAATCTGAAGAAATAATGACCTCGCCCAGATGTTCTAATTGAAGAATAGACAAAAGAGAAAACAGTTGATTGTTTTCCCTCATTTCAATGGTTTTCCTGTGATAGTATTGCGCTTCAAATCGCAATTCAATAGGAAGTTTTAAAGTGTCGGGAAGGATGAATTTTCCATCGAAATCTGTTTCGGCAACTTTGATATCTTTAGAATAAACAGAAACGCCTACTATTGGAATAGCTTCCTCAGTAACAACTTTTCCCACTGTGGATTGGGCATTCAAGGTATTAAAAATGACGGTCATACCTATAACCGCCATTGTTTTTAGAGTAAGTAACTTCATTGTTTAGCTTAGAATAGAATCTATTACTTAGTATAACTCACTTTCCAAATAACGTTGCCGGCATCGTCGTTTACCAGCAAATCCCCTTTTGGAGTGACGGCGACACAAACAGGACGACCGTAAACATCACTCTTGTTTTCATTGGCTATAAACCCAGTAAGAAAGTCTTCTGGTTGCCCTGAGGGTTTACCATTTTCAAAAGGGATAAAAACAACGCGATATCCAGAAAGTGTGGAACGATTCCAAGAGCCGTGCTGCCCAACGAAGATCCCATTTTTGTACTTTGACGGAAAAGTATCTGCATCATAAAACGTGAGCCCTAAGGAAGCCGTGTGTGGGCCAACGGAAACGTCGGGAATTATTGCTTTCGCCACCAAGTCCGCACCTTGGTCATTCATTCTTGGATCTTTCAACTGTCCGAAGTAGCTGTAAGGCCATCCATAAAAACCACCTTCCTTTACGCTAGTAACGTAATCTGGCACTAAGTCATCGCCAAGCTTGTCACGCTCGTTTACGGCAGTCCAGAGTTCGCCAGTAATTGGATTCCAATCCATCCCTACGGGATTGCGCAAGCCGCTTGCATATACTTTTTCATTCTGTCCATTGAGGTCGACTTCAAGAATGTTGGCTCTTCGTATTTCCTCCTCCATTCCATGTTCCGCGACATTACTAGCCGAACCTACGGAAATATAGATTTTGTCTTTCGCCGCATTGGTAATGATGTTTCGAGTCCAGTGATTGTTGTAGCCACCCGCAGGGAGTTCAAGTATTTTAATGCCCTTAGTACCCTTTAAAGAAGTTTGTCCTTCCTTGTACGGATATTTGTAGAGTCCGTCAGTATTGGCTACATAAAAATAATTTCCAATAACGAGCATTCCGAAAGGTTGCTTTAAATCGTCAAGATAGGTTTTGCGAACTTCTGCCTTTCCATCGCCATCTGTATCGCGGATTAAAGTGATAAGCCCAGCACTGCCACGAGTATTGGCTTCGCAAACAAACATATCGCCATTGGGGGCAATGTACGTCCAACGGGGGTTTTTAAAGCCGTCAGCAAACTTAGTAACGGTAAAACCCTCGGGGGCAGAAGGCAGAGTTCCTTCGGGCCATTGCGTCATGTTGTTGGAGTTAACAACCGACTCGGTGGCATAAGGTTTGGGCAGAACCAATGGCCCCAATGCGGTTTGAACGGTATCTGCTTCTTGAATTTCGTGATTTGTTGCCATTTCATCATTATTCTTTTCCTGTTTGGTTTTGCAGGAGTAAAAGAAGAGGAAAATAAAGGCGAAGAGAAGTAATTGCTTTTTCATAGATGATGTTTTTTACATTTTAAAAATAATCATAAACTAGTGGATTGTCATGAAGTTGCTGAAAGTTTACCGAATTATTAACTGAATAGCTCCTTTATAAATACGTTGTTCACATTTAGGATGTGTTTTATCCCAAAGTGACGTGGTTCTAAAACGCATCCTTTGTGATCTTTAAAAAGTATAACAGTTTCTTAAGAATCAATTGTTTTTTAAAATAATATCTTGAATGACCATAAAATCTAATCAATTTTGATTAATCCAAAAAGGACAAATTATGAAAATTCGACTTTCACTTTTGATATTAGCGGCAACTCCATTTTTACTCTTTTCGCAGGTAAAAGAGGAAAAACCATTGCCAGAACCGTTTGCAACTAAGTCGGTTTCGAATTATTCCAACGTTAAAGGTTGGGAAGAAGGGCAGACCCCAAAAGCACCTGTAGGGTTTGAGGTAACCAAATATGCCGATGGTTTTGAAAATCCGCGGTGGATGTACGTTTTGCCCAATGGCGATGTATTGGTAGCGGAAAGTAATAGCAATTACAGCGTTCTAAAACAGATTGGCGCGACCTTGATTGGGGCAGGAGGTTCCAATAATTTGAAACGAAGTGCCGATAGAATTACGCTCCTGCGAGATACGAATAAAGACGGACTACCAGATTTCCGAGAAACCTTTCTCACCAAAAAAGAGGGGCTTAATCAACCGTTTGGGATGCTTGTTATTGGCGATTGTTTATATGTGGCTAATACAGATGCTGTTTTAACCTTTCCCTATAAGCTTGGGCAAACTAAAATTACTGAAACAGGATTTAAAATTGTTGACCTTCCCGCAGGAAAAGTCAATAGACATTGGACGCGAAATATAATTGCCAATGAGGATAATTCTAAAATTTATATTGCCGTTGGCAGTGGCGATAATGTGGGAGAAAAAGGAATGGAGCACGAAGTGATGAAAGCCAATATTCTTGTGATGAATCCTGATGGCAGTGACCTCGAGGTTTATGCTTCGGGATTGCGGAATCCTGTGGGGATGGATTGGGAACCCACCACCCAAACCCTTTGGACCACCGTGAATGAGCGAGATGAGTTAGGCGATAATCTTGTTCCTGATTACTTAACTTCTGTGAAAGAAGGAGGCTATTATGGTTGGCCCTATTCTTATTGGGGCAATCACTTTGATCCACGGATGCCTGTTCCTCCAAATGTAAGGTTGCAGGCAGCCATTGTTCCCGATGTGGATCTCGGTTCACACACCGCTTCGTTGGGATTGGTGTTTTATACGGCAGATGCCTTTCCGAAGAAATACAAAAACGGAGCCTTTGTAGTACAACACGGTTCATGGAACAGAGAAATCCTCTCAGGATATCGGGTGGTTTTTGTTCCTTTTGTTAACGGAAAAGCAGCAGGCAAACCCGAAGATTTCCTGACAGGATTCATTATCGATCCCAAAAAGGATGAGGTTCGGGGAAGACCTGTAGGCGCAGTTGTTATGCCAGATGGCTCAATGCTAATCACGGACGATACAACCCATCATATTTGGCGAATTGCTTATAGTGGAAAGTAAGAGTTCCTTTTTCAACTTTTCCACTTAGTTTTATTATTTATGATATAAAAATCCACTTACTTTTTTAAAATGATATTGATATGGTTAGGTTCAAACCATTTTGAAACATTGTTGAAATCAAATAACGCCTCATTTTATTATCGAATCTTTTCAAATAACCCAAAAAACATATGAGAGTTCCTGTAACACGAAAACAAGTCAACCTTCTTCCCGATTCCAGCAGAGTAGTTGCCCGATATTTTATGAATGGAGAAGCGGGTACAAAAGATATGCTGGCATTGGTTTTTGCAATGAGTGAAAACGAGGTGCATGTAGCATTAGATCAAGCCTTAAGAGAATTTGCATACCGGCACCGCAATATTACCAAACTCTTTATTAGACATTTTAACAATGCAAAGGCCATTATTGAAGGTATGCAGATAAATATTAAGGATATTTCCGATGAGCGAAAACTTCTAATCGGCTCTTATCTTACCATGGAATACTCCATAGAATCTACAGCGTTTTTTAATCCTTCCATTATTCCAGATTTTGATCAAACTTATTTAGAAGAAGGGGAGATGCGGGTTCTTATTTCATTCAGGGCGACAGGGGAAGGCCATATTTCATCTATTGTTTTTAGAAGGGGAATTCTTGACAAAGACAATAATCTTTCCTTAATGGGCATTGGCAAGTCGATGGATTTGGCGGAAGTATTTCAAAAGAAATCATACCACAAAGGAAGGTTTGTAAAGAAGATGAAAGAAATGCACATCCCTGAGAAATATTCAAAAATGATTGTGGAAGATCTTCCTGATCATTTTGATTATTACGTGTTAAAAAAATCGGTGAATAATATTTTAAAGGATCCTGAAATCAGTGATAGTAAAAGGCTTGCTTTAGAGGAAATTACATGGTTGGTGGATTCTTATTACGATATAAAGTTTCAACGTGATTCAGACATAAGTGAACGCGTTATTTACCCTATTTCTGAATCGGAGAGCAATGGAATTGAAGATGCCCGTTTTGTGCACTTTACCGATGATGATGGCAGTGTTAAGTATTATGCAACCTATACGGCATATAATGGCCATACTATTTTGCCAAAATTTCTTTCAACCGATGAGTTTTGTAAATTCAGAATCATGCCTTTGCACGGAAAAGGTGCAATGGGCAAGAATTTGGCTCTTTTTCCGAAAAAGATTAAGGGGCAGTACGCCATGCTTTCACGCTTAGATGGCGTGAATAATTATATAATGTTCTCGGATAGAAATACACTTTGGAAGAATCCCATTCTTCTCCAAAAACCTAAATATCCGTGGGAATTCTCCAAAATAGGAAATTGCGGATCTCCCATTTGGACAGAAAAAGGATGGCTAATAATCACCCACGGAGTAGGACCCATGCGACGCTATTGTATTGGCGCCTCTCTTTTTGACTTGGACGATCCTACAAAGGAAATTGGCCGACTTAAGGAACCTTTGCTCATGCCGCTTGAAAATGAGCGGGAAGGTTATGTTCCCAATGTAGTATATTCCTGTGGTTCGCTAATTCATAACAATAACCTCATTCTTCCGTATGCCGTTTCTGATTATTCAACAACCTACGCCATAGTAGAGATGGCTGCATTATTCGAAGGTCTGAAAAATTAATGATTTTTACTTCAATATAAAATTCCGATTATTCGCTTTAGGGGGTAAAAATAATCGGATTTGAATGAGAGGATGTGTTTCCCTAAAATAATCGAATTTTAAATGAAGGGAGAAGAATTAAAAAGCTATTTCACCTTCTCCAATTTTCCTTTTCGTCACTTTTTGAACTGCCAGATTGTTAGTTGGTTGAAAATGGAACGATTCTTCATAAGCCTGTAAAACCGCGAAATACGAAATAAAATACGCCAATGTACTTTCAGCTCCCTGATTTCGATTAACGCCATCGTTTTCAAAACCATCACAACATCCGTCTGTTTCAAAGTTATATAAGCTCATTCGCATATCATTTTCTCCTAGAAACCAGCGATACGAAATGAAGAGCTTTGTAAGATACTCACGATTTCCCGTGAGTTTATAGGCTTGCTGAAACATCAAAACCATCGCTTGGGCATCCAAAGGTTGTTGGGCAAACAGAGAGCGTTCCTTGTCCTTAAAATACCAATCCTTGTTGCCGATGATCGAAAGATGCGTATCTTTTAGGGTGTGCTCTGTTAAAAAATCCATAGAGGCAAAAGCGACTTCGGCAACTCTTTTCTCTTTTAAAACTTGGGTGGCGTGCAATAGCGATAAAGGTAAAATGGCGTTGTCGTACGCCAAAAGCGCCTCAAACCATTTCCAATTGTCTGATTGATTCTCCTCGTAATGCCTTATTAAAGTGTCGGTTAATTTACGTAATACCTGTTTCATCCCGTTGTCGGAAGCGTGCCGCTGCATATAATACGAAATTCCCATAATCGTATAGGCAATCGCCCGAATGGATTTGACTTTAGTGAAATGAGAAAAGGCTCGACCAAAAATTTCGTTTGCAGTTTGATAATAAAAATCCTTTGGCGCATTTGCAATAAGATAGCCCAAAGCCCAAATCGTTCTTCCAAACGAATCTTCTGAACCTACTTTATCCAAGAAATTTCGGTTAAACGCCAGAAAGTTTCGGAAACTCCCGTCTTCATTCTGCATATAATTGACATAACTCATATAGATGGTCATTAAATCCAAAACCTGCGGATCCTTTTCGTGGTTATAGCACATACAGGTCATCAATAAAGCTCGCGCGTTATCGTCTAAGCAATAGCCTTCCTTGTGGTTTGGAATTCCGAATTTTGCATGTTGGATAATTCCCGTATCATCTGTCAACCTTATAATATGCCTGAGCGAAAGGGAGGGCATTAACTCAATATCGATTTCCGTATCCTTTTTAGGAGCAACTTTTTTAGGTGCGGCCAAAACATTCGAAATGAGTTTGGTATATTTTTGACCAATTTTGGGCCAAGTGATGTTTTTACCATATTCAGCGGCTTTCTTCTGGATTTGTTTCAATCGATCAGGATTTTCAAATAAATCGTTTATAACTTCAGATAACCCATTTACGTCATTGAAATCGAAGAAACAACCTTTGTCATTCGCCAATAATTCGGCTGCATGCCAATAAGGAGTTGATACCACCGCGCAACCCGAACCCATGGCATACGTAAGTGTTCCACTGGTAATTTGAGCAATGCTCAGGTAAGGTGTAATGTAAATATCGCAGGCGGCCAGATATTTAAATAGACCTTTTTTGTCGATAAATTGGTTTAACATCAACACATTATCGCTAACACCGAGCGATTTCGCCAAATCTGCAAGGTAATCTCGATATTCTTCACCCGCATCCCGCAAGACGTTGGGATGTGTTTTTCCTAAAATGATATAAAGAACCTCGGGATGCTTTTCAACAATCTTTGGCAAGGCCTTGATAACGGTTTCGATTCCTTTACTGCGCCCAATAAAGCCGAAGGTTAAGATCACTTTCTTTTCATTAAGTTTCAACTCTTTTCTCGCTTCCTCTGGATCAAAATGAATATCGGGAACACCGTGTTCAATAAGCGCAATCTTTTGTTTTGGCACTTCGTAAATCTCAACAAGAAATTGAATGGCTTTATGGCTCATTACCACAATCTTGTCCGACATTTTGCAAATCTCCTTTAAGATTGCCTTTTCGTTATAGGAAGGTTTTTCCAAAATAGTGTGCAAGGTGGAAATGATAGGAATGTTTAATCGGTGGAGCAAAGGCAAAATATAAACCCCGCTCAACCCGCCATAGATACCATATTCGTGTTCCAGAATACAGGCGTCGGCTCCACTTTTATTGATAAAATCTGCTGCCTTTAAATAATCGGATTGTTGTTGTTGATCTATGCTCAATTTTACCTCTGGTGGATATTCATAGTTTAAATTGTGATCGTTCATAGCGACCACCATAATTTCATCTACTTCTTTTCCATTGTTCAGCATTGAATCGGCAAGGTTTTGGGTAAACGTACCGATACCGCATTCTCGAGGAGGATAAGTTCCGATGTAAGCTAATTTCATATTTTACTCTTTTAATATTTTATAGGAGGAATTTACTTCTAAACTCCTCCTAGCATCCAATATAATTTTTTAAATTATGTGATGATTTTTCTTTCTTTCAATTTGTTTTGGTTGATTATTGAGGATTTATTGCCGTTATTTCACATAATTGCAACAAGACTATAAAATTACCCACAAATGCAGGTAGTTGGGCTCAACAAAAAGTTAATACAGCGTTACAAGGTTCACAAATTTCCTCTTTCGAAAATTGAAAAATTCCCAATGATCCTCAGAATGTTAAAAGTGGAATAAAATGAAGTCCTAATTGATCCGATATTTTTAATTTTATGGCACATCAATTTTAAGTAAGTCCTGATTCCTGATTCCTAACCAAAACTGATTAAACCTTCAACCAAAAATGTCACCCATAATCGCCCCCTCCATACTAGCAGCCGATTTCGCCAATCTTGAAATGGAAATTGAGATGCTCAACGAAAGTGAAGCCGATTTGATTCACATAGACATTATGGATGGGGTTTTTGTGCCAAACATTTCTTTTGGTTTTCCTGTAATGGAAGCGATTAAAAAATACTCAAAAAAACCAATGGATGTGCACTTAATGATAATTAAACCCGAGCGCTATATCAAAAGATTCAGAGAAGCGGGGGCAGACGAGTTAATTGTCCATTTAGAAGCATGCGTCCATCTGCACAGTACAATTCAGGAAATTAAGAAAGAGGGAATGGGGGTTGGAGTCGCTATTAATCCACATACCCCAGTGAGTTTGTTGAAAGACGTTTTAAAAGATATTAATCAAGTGCTTATAATGTCTGTCAATCCAGGTTTTGGAGGACAAAATTTCATCGAAAATACTTACAAAAAAATTGAAGAGACCCGTAGATTAATTATGGAAACCGAATCCAACGCCATAATAGGTATCGATGGCGGAGTCGATCTTTCCAATGGTTTGAAGCTTGTTGACTCAGGTGCCGATCTCTTGGTTGCCGGCAGTTCGGTTTTTGAATCACCCAATCCACGTAACACAATTTCTGAATTGAAAGAATTGTGGTGAGAAAATAAGTCCTAATTTCAGAACCCTCGTAAAAGCTTTTTCTGAAATAATTTTTCCGGATTAATTTTAATCTGACAAAGGGTTTTAAGCCTTAAAAACTGGCCGAAATCAACTGGGAAGTGAAAACTTTATAAAAATTATAAGATTATTTTATCAATCTTCCTGAATCCTAACCTTTAATTTAGTAAGTCGCAAATCTCAACTAAGCTATCCTTATTTGCGCTATTTCAGTAATTAACGACTATCCATACCGAATTCGCGTAAAATTCTAAATCGGTAATTCGATAACAAAAAGTAAAGAAATGGATAAGAAAGAACTTAAAAATACCATTGAGGAAATTTTTTCAAATTCAAGGGGAATTCTGGCCATGGACGAAAGTAATCCCACTTGTAACAAACGTTTTGCTGCCCACGATATTCCTCAAACAGAAGAAATGCGACGAAGATATCGCGAGTTGATTGTTACAACTCCGAAATTAAATGAAGGCATTGGAGGTGCAATTCTCAGTGATGAAACCATAAGACAAAAAACTTCGGATGGACGACCTATGGCCGAAGTTTTGAAAAACGCCGGAATAATCCCTGGAATTAAGGTAGATAAAGGTGCAAAGGCCTTGGCTGGGTTTCCAAATGAAAAAGTCACGGAAGGATTGGATGGTTTGCGGGACCGTCTGTCGGAATATAAAACGATGGGGGCACGGTTTGCAAAGTGGCGGGCCGTAATAACCATTGGCGAGAATATTCCAACCACAGCCTGTATTAAAGCGAATGCTCACGCATTGGCGAGATATGCTGCCCTCTGTCAAGAAGCGGGTTTGGTCCCAATCGTGGAACCTGAAGTTTTGATGGACGGAAATCATTCATTGCATCGATGTTATGAAGTTACGCAAGAGGTTTTAAAAAGGTTGTTTTTTCAATTATATCAGTATAAAATTGAGTTGGAAGGAATTATCCTAAAACCAAATATGGTAATTTCTGGAAAGGGTAGTGAATCCCAAAACAGTGTAGATGAAGTTGCCGAAGCTACCGTAAACTGCTTCCGTCATTCCGTTCCAGCAGCAGTACCCGCCATCGCCTTTTTGTCGGGTGGGCAATCTCCACAACAAGCTTCCGAACATCTCAATGCCATTAATAAAGATTTTAAAAATCAGCTTCCGTGGATTGTAGGATTCTCCTTTGCTCGAGCCATTCAACAGCCAGCTCTGGATGTTTGGAAAGGACAAGACCAAAATATAGAAAAAGCCCAAACAATTTTACAACGACGCGCCAAATTTAATGCCGACGCCCGCAGTGGTTCATACAATCCCTCAATGGAACCACAGGGCTAAGAAAGAATATAAAATTCCACGATAAGGAATAATATCAATAAAAAGTAAGGTACAATAATCAACTAAAAGAAAGAAAAAATGAAAAAGGAAGAAAGTAAATCCCAGAACAAAACAGAAGTAAAGAATGATAACAATCGTGCAAATTCACTCGAAGCGAAGGACAAAAGCAATGGTGATGAGAAATTTCCGGGATATCCGCACTATCCGCCTTCCGAAGACATTTATAACCGGGAAAAGGAAGTGAATTTAAATCCTGAAGACCTTTCCAAAACTAAAAAGGCCCCGCCACTTCCCGGAGAAAAAAATGAAAAGTATTTTCTAGAAGATATGACCGGCGAAGATTTAGATGTTCCAGGAAACAAAGCGGACGAAGCCAAGGCAAATTCGGGAAAAGAGGATGAAGAGAACAATTACTACAGCCTTGGTGGGGATAACCATGAAGATCTTGAAGAGAACTAGGCTAAAGATTAATTATCACTTTTCAACTTAAAGAAACTATCATGGAAATAAAGAACAATGAATCAACGGAACTAAGACCTGAAGGAGCCCGATTGTTGGATGCTCCACTGGTAAGTATTGATATTGCTGAGTTTATCAATCAAATAAAGTCCGAGACCACTTGGCAGACCAGCGACCGCAACGCCATTACTGTTTTTAAGACTGATGGAATGCGGATTGTTCTAATCGCAATGCATAAAAATGCCATTTTAAAAGAACATAGCACAGACGGAATTATAAGCGTGCAGGTGCTCGAAGGTGAAATAAATTTTAGCACGAACACTCAATCAAAATTTTTGGGAAAGAACGATATGATTGCTCTACACGAAGGCTTGCCGCACAGTATTGAGGCAGTTAAGGAATCTGTGTTTTTACTCACTTTAACGAACCCACCAACTGGAAAAAGTGTGAAACAGAAAAATTCAACCGTTTGAAAATTACTGAACCAACAATTTTCAGACGACATATTGAGCGCAAAATCCAAATTTAACAATCGTTAAGAATGATTTATGCTTTTAAAGGCAAACATTGAAATTGAAAACCAATAATTTTAAGGATGCTATTGAAGAATATTGTCAATGTCTGGTATTTTAAATAATTTCTTTGAAACTCTCGTTCCAGATAAATAACCCGCGGTTTTAATCCTTGCCACTCTTTGATGATATTCTCCCGAAATAAGTTGAATATCAAAAATTGAAATGTCAAAAAACCCTAAAATAGTAATTATAGGTGCTGGATTTGGTGGCTTAAAATTAGCCAAAAAATTGCGCAAAAAGCCAGTCGAAATCCTTCTAATAGACCGCAACAATTACCATAATTTTCAACCACTGATGTATCAGGTGGCAACCGGCGGACTTGAGCCGGGAAGTATTGCTTATCCCGTGCGCAGAATCTTTCGGAAATACAAAAATGTCAACTTCCGAATGGCTGAGGTCCTGGAAGTCGATATCAATAAAAATCAGATTTCAACATCTATCGGAGAAATAGATTTCGACTATTTAATTATCGCCACGGGAAGTGAAAATAACTTCTTCAATTTTGAACCCGTAAAAGATCAACTCCTCACTTTAAAATCTTTACCTGAAGCACTTCAAATGCGAAATAGGATATTCCGGAATCTGGAACGCGCCTTGGCAAATAACAGAACCGAACCCATTGAAGAGATAATGAACATAGCCATCGTTGGCGGTGGTCCCGCCGGAATTGAGTTGGCAGGTGCCTTGGCCGAAATGAGAAAGCACGTTGTTCCAAAAGAATTTCCCGAACTCCCCCTTTCGAAAATGAGCGTCAACTTATATCAATCTGGGCCAGAATTACTCGCGGGTATGTCCAAGGAAGCATCCCAAAAATGTCTTGAATATTTACAGGAAATGGGCGTAAACGTCTTCCTCAACACCCGCGTAAAGGATTATCACAACAAAACGATTGTTATGGACGATGGCAGCCGTTTTACTACCGATACGGTAATATGGTCGGCGGGTGTGAAAGGCTCCCCAATTAAAGGTCTTCCAAATGAATGCATTGAAAAGGGAAATCGAATTGCGGTAAATGAATTTAATAAAGTAAAAGGCACAATCAACATTTTTGCCATTGGCGATGTTTCGACCCATATTACTTCCCAAAACCCAAAAGGATTGCCAATGATGGCACCAGTAGCCCAACAACAAGGAGCCCATTTGGCAAAAAACATAATTAGGGACCTTGAAAATCAACCAATGCTTCCGTTTGAATATCACAATAAAGGCGTAATGGCGACCATCGGAAGGAAAAAGGCAGTTGTCGATCTTCCAAATTTCAAATTTCAGGGTGGCTTTGCTTGGTTCGTTTGGATGTTTGTACATATTTTCTCCTTGGTGGGATTCCGCGATAAAACCGTCACTTTTATCGATTGGGTGGTAAGCTATTTCAGCTATGACCAGCCTTTGGGGATGATATTAAAGGCAGCCGATTGCAAATCTGATGAAGATTTAAAAGAAATAAAAAAAGCACAAGAAGTAGAAAAAGTATAAGAATCAAAAGTTATGCAAACAAAAAATATAGTTCAAGAAGGTATTGATACAGTAAGGGTTTTATCTGCAGATGCAGTTCAAAAAGCAAATTCGGGACATCCCGGCACTCCGATGGCGTTGTCACCATTAGGTCATATTTTGTGGTCGGAGGTAATGCGCTACAATCCCAAAAACCCTGAATGGGCAAATCGCGATCGATTTATTCTTTCGGCCGGCCATGCTTGTATGTTGCAATACAGTTATTTATACCTCACAGGCTACAAGGTTTCTTTAGAGGATATTAAGAATTTTAGACAGCTTCACAGCATAACCGCCGGACATCCCGAATACGGTCTTATGCCCGGAATTGAAGTAACCACGGGTCCTCTTGGCCAAGGTTTTGCAAACGGAGTGGGAATGGCAATCGCCCAAAAATATATGGCGGCACGTTACAACAAACCCGACTTCAAAATTTTCGACTATAAAATCTACGTCATCTGTAGCGATGGCGATCTTATGGAAGGCGTTTCAGCTGAAGCAGCCTCACTTGCAGGTCACCTCCAGCTTGGAAATATGATATATTTCTACGATGACAATAACATCACAATAGAAGGCGATACCGATCTCACATTTAATGAAGATGTAGGCAAACGTTTTGAGGCCTATGGTTGGCACGTTCAAAATGTTTCGGACATAAACGATTTGGATTCCCTTTCAAAAGCAATTAAAAACGCCCAAAAGGAAACCGAGCGGCCATCGCTTATAAAAGTCCAAAGTGTAATTGGTTATGGAAGTCCGAATAAACACAATACCGCTGCAGCACACGGTTCACCATTAGGTGAAGACGAATTGCGTTTGGTGAAGGAAAACTTCGGATTCAATCCAGATAAAAGTTTCGTCGTTCCCGATGAGGTGCTCGATTTTTACCGAAAAGCAGGAAAGAAATCGGCAGAAAATGAAAAAGCGTGGAATGAACTTTATAAAAACTACAAAAAGCGACATCCTGATCTGGCCAAAGAATTTGAAACCATTAGTGACGGCAAACTGCCAGAGGGTTGGGAGAAGAAACTTCCAACTTTTGAACCCGGAAAAGAAATGGCAACTCGCAAGGCATCTGGAAAAACTTTGAATGCCATCGCGGAATTTTTCCCACAACTCATAGGAGGGTCGGCCGATTTAGCTCCCTCAACCGATACCAATTTGGATGATTACAAATCCTTTTCTCCCAAACATTGGGATGGAAGAAATTTTCATTTCGGTATTCGTGAACATGCGATGGGAGCAGTGCTCAACGGCATGGCACTAAGCAAATACTTAATTCCTTATGGGGCTACATTTTTGATTTTTTCAGATTATATGCGTCCGCCATTGCGATTGGCTGCCATCATGAAACTCCGTACCATAATGGTTTTTACCCACGACAGTATAGGTTTGGGCGAGGATGGAACAACACATCAGCCCGTTGAACAATTAATAGGTCTTCGAACGGTTCCGAATATGACCGTGATCCGTCCCGCAGATGCCAATGAAACGGCTCAAGCGTGGCGCGTTGCAATAAAGCATACCGATGGACCTGTTGCGCTTTCGTTAACCCGTCAGGGAATCCCAATTATCGATCAGAAGAAATACGCCAAAGCGAAAAATCTTGGGAAAGGGGCTTACATTCTTTCGGATTGCGAAGGTGATCCCGACATTATTCTGATTGCAACGGGTTCTGAAGTGCATTTAATCTTGGAAGCTAAGGAAAAACTGAAGAAAAGTAAAATAGAAGCCAGAGTAGTCAGTATGCCATGTTGGAGTTTATTCGACAAACAAAGCGCAGCCTATCGCGAAAAAGTGCTTCCAAAAAACATTCGAAAACGACTGGCCGTAGAAGCCGGATCACCTGTTGGATGGTTAAAATATGTTACAGATGAAGGCGATATAATTGCAATCGATAAATTCGGAGAATCCGCACCGGGCGATGAAGTAATGAAAGAATATGGTTTTTCTGTTGAAAATGTGGTGAAAAAGGCTAAGGCGTTAGTCTCTAAGAACAAGTAGTAATAACTTGATACTCTGCGCCCTCACCGGTGGATATTTTATTGCATAGCCGCAAAGGACGCAACAAAATAACTCTATCGTGGTGAAAAAATCTTGAATCGAATTTAAACAAAATGTCCAAACAAAAATTAAAAATAGGAATCTGTGCAGATCACGGTGGATTTGAACTAAAGGAACGGATCAAATCTTTCCTCAAGGAAAACGACTTTGAACTCGTAGATTTTGGCGCAAAGAAACTGGATAAAACCGACGATTTCCCGGATTTCGTTATTCCGCTGGCAAAAGCAGTCGCCGCAAAAGAAATATTTCGAGGAATAGCAATATGCGGCAGCGGAGTAGGAGCCTGCGTTGCTGCAAATAAAGTTTCCGGTGTAAGAGCGGCATTAATAAACGATTATTTCTCCGCCCACCAAGGTGTAGAAGATGACGATATGAATTTGATATGTTTAGGCGGAAGGATCACAGGATACGCCGTAGCAGAAGAATACGTACTTGCTTTTTTAAATGCAAAATTCATTGGAGCGGAAAGACACATTCGACGACTGCGGAAAATTCAAGAATTGGAGTAGAAAAGAGAGAAGAGAAAAGAGACAAGAGAGAAGAGAGAAGAGAGAAGAGAAAAGAGACAAGAGACAAGAGACGAGAGACAGAAAAATTATAAAATATAACTTAATCTGTTCCAACCTGCTTGCCCATCGTAGGAGGGAAACAGCATACAACATACAACAAAC
>JBLWTS010000047.1:0-25660 GCA_048270045.1 Aequorivita sp. | reverse complement strand
TAAGGAGATTCATCAGCAAATTTTTCGCACTCAGAAACTTTTTTCTTCACTTTTTTATCGATTGCCGCAATCTCCTTTTCAGTTGCCCATTTGTTTTCATATATCTGATGAAGCACATAGGTAATTGGATCTTCCTCTTGTTTTTTGGCGACTTCTTCCTTGGTTCTGTAATGTTGTGCATCACTCATGGAATGTCCGCGGTAACGATACGTTCGCAATTCCAAGAAGGTTGGGCCATCGCCGCGACGGGCGCGTTTAATAGCTTCGTCCATTTCTTTGGCCACCACTTCGGGTTTCATTGCATCTACGGGTTTGCAGGGCATTTCATACCCCAAGCCGAGTTTCCATATATCCGTATGGTTGGCGGTTCGCGCTACCGAAGTTCCCATGGCATAGCCGTTGTTTTCGCAACAGAACACAACAGGTAGTTTCCAGAGCATCGCGAGGTTGAACGTTTCATGCAACGAACCTTGTCTCACAGCTCCGTCGCCCATATAGGTAAGAGTTACGGAGTCACGGTCAAAATATTTATCGGCAAAAGCCAAGCCTGCGCCCAATGGAATTTGTCCACCTACAATTCCGTGGCCACCATAGAAGCGGTGTTCCTTTGAAAAAATATGCATAGAGCCACCCAAACCTTGAGAGGTTCCCGTGGCCTTACCATAAAGTTCGGCCATCACTCTTTTAGGATCCACGCCCATCCCTATGGGTTGTACGTGATTTCGGTAGGCGGTTATCATTCGGTCTTTGGTAAGATCCATGGCGTGGAGCGCTCCAGCTAGGACTGCCTCCTGCCCGTTGTAAAGGTGCAGAAATCCTCGCACTTTTTGATTGATATATACTTGCGCCAACTTATCTTCAAACTTGCGCCAAAAGAGCATGTCTTGATACCAATCGAGGTACGTTTTTTTTGTTATTTTCTTCATCTATTGACTATAAGGTTTCCCTGGGGGGAGATTTATTAAACGGATAACAAAAGTACCACTTTCTGCGGTGAAAAGACAAATAGAGAAATACAATTTCCTCCTAACAATAAAATTCCAAAAAACAAAATCGGGTTTAGGATTTGCAATTTACCGAATTGTCTAAACCTTGATTTGCCTGATTTACTTGATTGCATGATTATAAACCTCCATATAAAGCAATCTCATAATCCTATTAATCAGGATTAAGACTGTTAGCATGGCTCTTCCCTATAGATATTTAGCATCAAAGCTTAGAGGCAGCAAATCCTTTACAGAAGCAATCTTTATAACAGTTCCTGTTTCGCCCATGAAGTAAACAGCAATAGGCTTGCCTTGGTTTTGTTCATATTCCGCCATCGATTGTCGACAGGCACCACAAGGACCGATAGGTTCGGAAAGAATTTGATTTGGTGCTTTGGCAGTAATTGCTATTGCCTTTATTTCTTCGTTTGGAAAGTTAGCACCAGTATGAAAAATTGCAACCCTTTCGGCGCAAAGACCAGATGGATAGGCGGCATTTTCCTGATTACTTCCCAGAGTTATTTCTCCCGAATTAAGCAAGATTGCAGCCCCAACTTTAAAATTTGAATAAGGCGCGTAAGCACTATCACGTGCTTGTTGCGCCTTATTCATAAGTTCTTGTATTTCCTTCGGAAGCTCTGAAATTGCTTCAAAAACTTCTAGTTGGATTTCAATTTTTTGTTTTTTCATTTTAGTAATGAGTTTACAAGTTTAGAGTTTATGTGTTTAAATGCCTTTTACCAGAATTTCTTGATTAAGCAGACTCTTAAACTTTTAAACTCCTAAACATATAAACTTCCTTCGTAAACTCATTTAGGAAAATACCTACAAGGTCTTGAAGACCTTGCAGGAAAATTGTTCAGAGGGCAGGCTTATAAACTCTTAAACATATAAACTCTTGATTAGTCTAAAAGTTTAAAGTTTATGTGTTTAAATGCTTTTATCAACTCTCCTTCGCTAAGCAGGCTCATAAACTTTTAAACATATAATCTTTCTCTTCAATCTCATCCAGAAAAATACCTACGAGGTTTTGGAAACCTTGGGGGAAAATTGTTCAGAGGGCAGGCTTATAAACTCTTAAACATATAAACTCTTGATTAGTCTAAAAGTTTAAAGTTTATGTGTTTAAAGGCCTTTTCCCAGAATTTCTTGATTAAGCAAGCAGGCTCTTAAACTTTTAAACTTCTAAACATACAAACTTCCTCAAGCCACTCTCCTAATACTCATCATAAGTATCTCCAAAGTTGAAGGTAAGTCCAAAACGAAGGGTACCGTCTAAAGGAGTAACTGTTTTACCCATTCCGAAGAGGTAGGAAATGTCAATGTTGATGGCAGTATATCTGAACCCAGCTCCAAAGGATGCAAATTTTCTAGCACCTTTTATATCGCTTTCATTAAAATAACCCGCTCTAACCGCGAAGACATCCTGATACCAATATTCAGCTCCCAATGCCCAAGTAAATTCTTTTATTTCTTCACTAAAACCACCTGGAGCATCACCAAATGATTGGAACATTCCACTTACGAAACTCACATCATTATCCTTTCCTTTATAAATAACAGTGGTCTTTGGCCCATCTCCAGGAGAATACTCTCCATTTCCATCATTATCGACAAACTGTTCTCCATAAATTGGGGGGGTTGGCACTAAAAGCTTATTTACTTCGGCAGAGATCCCCACTTTATTGTATTCATCAAGAATAAAGTCGAAACCACCTCCTAAAGCCAAATTGGTTGGGATGAAGCTTTCTTGACCCACTTCGTCATATTTTAATGGTGGACCAATATTCGAGATATTGAAACCCATTCTCCATCGTCCGTTAAAATCATTGTAAGCAATTTCTTCACTTTGGTAGTATCCTGCGATGTCAACAGCAAAGGTATTTGCAGCAGTCGCATCCGCTGGGCCAGATTCTAATTTTAAATCGGAACGAATGTATCTTCCCGCCACAGCCATTGAGAACCGTTCACTTAATTTAAGCGCATAGGACAGATCAAAAAGAAGTTCATTTGGTTTTACAAGAAGTGGTTCCTGTTCCGCTGTTTCACGAAGTTCTATATCTCCATTACTGAAGTAACGGAAACTTGCAGCAACGGCACTACGTTCATTTAAACGGTTGAAGTAGGTAAGATTTCCTAGAAAAATATCATTTACCAATTTACTCAAATATGGGGTGTACGTAATCCCGATACCTTGTTTTGAGGTTATAAAAGCATATTTTGCTGGATTCCATTGTTGTGAAAAAGCATCGGCTGAGGTTGTTACTCCTATATCCGCCATACCCGCTGCACGTGGATCGGCACCGATCAAAACAAATGGGACTCCGGTTGTAATAACACGAGAATCATTCGGATTGGGGACAATTATAGTTTCTTGTGAATGAACCTGAAAAGCGAACAAACCTAATAAAATTGGTATAATTACTTTCTTCATATTTTTTTTTTGGCAAATATAATTTTAATTATTAAAGGATGACAAGTTTCTCAAATTTTTCAACTCGCTGATTGGTTAACGTTGATTTAACCGTAATCTTATATACGTACACACCTTTTCCGATACGATCTCCAAAATCATCGCGTCCGTCCCAAGTCATTTTACGGTACAAAAAGCTGCCCGTTGGCTGTACGGTCTCGTTTTTTGTCCAAACCACTTTGCCTGTAACGGTAAACACTTGCACTTGTACGTCGAGCGTTTCGTCTGGCCTGTTGTGGTTGAACCAGAATTCGGTATAATTCACAAACGGATTGGGGTAATTGAGCACTCTAGAAATTTCAAGTTTGTTATTTCCTGCGACGACAAATTGAATTTCTGCAGTAGCGGAATTGTTGTACACATCCCATGCTTTTAGGCTGAGCGTATGCAGGCCATCGGAAAGTTCACTAAATTTGAAGTGAGTACTGCCTTTGGTATAATCATCCACTTCAGTTTGGTAAAACTCGTTCAAGACAAAAGGATTGGATTCGTCTCCATCCAGAATCGCAATTATGTCGTGACCAATTCCACTCGCCGTGTTGATACCGTTTTCATCTTCAAGCTTGGCAATTAATATTGGAGCATCGTTGGTAATTCCTCCAGAAACGAAACTTTCATCATTCATATAAAGCCTAATCTGCGGACCTTCATTGTCGGCAGGTGCATTTTCGTTGAGGCCACCAACATTAAGATTAAGATTTACCCCGGTTTGGTCTTCCAATTGGTTATTTCGTTTGGCGTAAAGGCTTAATCTTCCCTTGCCAACTGGAATTTGGATATCACGAGGTACTACGAATTCGAATTCAAAACGACCGTTTGTAATGCTTGCGCGCCCATTGTAAAGTCCTTCTCCCAAAGTGACAAAATCCATAAAAACATTGTTGTTATCATTGTCCAAAGTTCTTCGCATTACGTCTTTATCAAACATCTTCGCCTCAAGGATTCCATTATAATCAGTTGCAACTTGGCCATTACTATTAATTACCTCACCTTCCATTTTCACCTTGCTCAATGCCTCTAGGTTATCGGTAGCCTGCTCTAGTGGCACTCCGTTTAAGGCTGTAATCCTGATATCCTTCTTCGGAAAAGCTAGTGGCATTGCGGGATCTCCAATATAAAAAATTACCCGTCGGGTTGGAGTGCTGATAATATTTTTTGTCAGTCTCAAAGCCTCCGCAGGCACTTCTGGTGTCTCCATGTCAAACCCGAACATAGGTATGGCGAGCTTCCTATTAAATTCAATTCCTACAGAAATATAGACGGCTCGGGTAGTTGTTACTAATGATATGGCTCCTCCATCTCTATTTTGATAGGTTAACTCACCTGCTGTAATTCGAAGAGGATTGTCAAATTTCGTGAATTCACAAGTTACGGTAACAAAACAAGGCAGATTGTTTTTGTTCTTGAACTCTTCGGCCATTTCCTTGGTGTATATGGCCTCATGAGCCAAGCCATCCTCTCCCCCGTGACCAAAATAATTTACAACTATGGCACCCACATCAACAGCGCTTTTAAAAAGTTCATTGACTTCGGGATATCTATTTCCTCCAGCCGATGTTTGCTGTTGGTAGGCATCCATATGTATCTTTTTTACATTTATGAATGGCTTCTTCTCTGAAATCTCATCTCCTAAGTCATCCAGGCTTTGCTGTAAATCCCTTTCGGTCGCTTTGTCCACATCGTCCGAAACAAGCACAAAATTGGTGCGCCAGTTCCCATAGGAGTTTTTAGAGGAATAGTTAATTACTTTATCAACCATGGCGTTTGCCAAGGACACATTGTCGACTAACATTCTACCAATAGCAAGGTCAAGCTTGTCTATATCCGGTTCTTTCCTACCGTTTTCATTATACGAGTTGCCTCCAATGGTTCCTTCAAAGTCATCCATATTTCCAAAAAAATCATCAGAAACGAAGGAAAAAGTTTCACTATTTCCGAGCACTGTGTGAAAAGAGGGAACTATATTATTGTTATTTGACAATCTATTTTTATAGTCGACAGAGGTATCGCCCAGAATTCCCACATATTTTATTCGCTTAGAAGGGTCGGACGCATTATAATATACATAACGAATGAAATTTCGAATAGCACTGATATCTTGTTTTCCAGAGCTGAACTCCTCATATATCTTGTCGGTAGTAACCACCTTTACATTCAATCCTCGCTGATTCTTATGAAAAGATGCCAGTCTCAACGCGGGTTGAATTAAAAATGGGGCTGTAATAATAATATAATCAACGTCCTGGAAATTCCCCGATTCATCCTTAAATATACTGCCTTTCAAATCTTGATTGGCAACAGCGGAATTGGATATTTTAATTGGAGTAAAGTAATCGTTGGGGTTCACGGCGACGTATTCCCGAACCTTTCCCAAGTTCTGTTTAAAGAAAATCGAGGATGCATTATTTATATTTTGCTTTGAAGTGATAAAATAGGGATCGGTAACATCCCACACTTGTGAAAACTGTGCGGCATTAGTGATTTGATATTCTCCTACTCCAGTCAGGGTTGACACCTTTTTATTTCTAAAGGAAAGCTGTCCATTTACCCCCATCAATTTTCTGATTGCTTCTATGCTTACATAATCAAGGTATGCAACGCTGGATGGATTTCCAGAATTATTATAAACAAAATCTACTTTAACGGTTTCTCCACCTGAAGGAACTTCACCGATAAATTGCGATGTCATCAAAAGAACTCCTGTTGGCAGCGAGGTAAAAACCAGTGGATCGAGTCCTGTTCCATTAATTGTTATAGCCAAGGAGGTTTGACTTTCCGAAGCCGCTCCAGCCTTGACAACCACTTTCATGGGCTGTCCCGCAATAATATTTGGGAATGGAAACTCATAATGTTGTTCCCTGTTTATATCGAATCGATCTCCATACCATGAGCGTCCCATTTTAGTTGGGCTTTCCTCATCCTTTTCGTGAAACTGATAATCATTAAACCGATCAATAACATGTTCAACGGCTCCTGAAGGTTCCACCATCGCGCCCACTCTTTTGCCAGGACCACCATCGGCAGTGATATAATAATAGGACTCGTCACTATAAGGATTTAAGTTAGAATCATTGTCTAATACATATCCTTCGGTATTTGTTCCGTAAAATAATAGGTAATCGTTGGCATCAAAACTTCCATCTTCTTCACCAATTACTTGGATGGAATTTTCAGGGAGATCAAAAATCGTATTCCGAACATTGAGCAAAGGCAATGTTTTTCCACCATTACCATATATTTTCAGATTACGAGGATTTATACCTTCAGTGTTCAACCCCAAACTACGCAAAAACGATTTATCTATTTTGTGGACTCCAGTTTTTTCAACCTTAAATTTAAACCACTTTCCAGTAGCAAGAACAGAGTTAGTTAACGACGGAGGAGTACTTCGGTTTTGTGGCCCATACTCGTAATCCAAGGAAAAAGAAAGCACTTTTTGATATACACCATTGATTTTAATGACTGGAGTAATTGTGAAAATAGTATAAAGAATATCCCGAGCCTTCGTAGTAGCTATTTCATACGAAATTTGTTCAGGCACGAGTTTTTTGTCAATTATATTTAACTCAGCAGGTGATAAAGGACCATATTTTATATTGAAAATCTTTGCAGAATTTTTATCCGCAAAATTAGAATCCTCCCATTGTGTTATATACTTAGGAGTGCCATTTCTTAATTCCAATTTCAAAATATCACCCGAGCCATCATCTGAACTAACACCAGATTCTTGTTGAAAAGAGGTAGGTTTTGATTGGTTGACGCTTTCCCAATGAATATTAATTGTTTTGGTTTGTGCGCCCATTGCCAAAGGCAGGACCAAAAAAATAAAAATGAACAGTGCTTTTCTCATTAGTACATTTAACGCTCCAAATATACACTTAGTATAGGGTAAACTTAAAAGTAGAGGTGAAAAGTACATTAGGATAATAAAAATAAAACTAATACGTTTGCATAGCAGAAATCGATTGAGATGGCTCTATCGCAATAATAACAAAATATTATTGTGGATTTATCGTTAATTACTATCTTGCAAACCCAATTTTATCATACTTGAATCTATGATGTTAAGAAAAAACCTAGCAACAAAGCTACTTATTACTATTGTTCTCGCCTCTTTTTTTGTGGCTTGCAACAACACCAGAGACTATAAAAACAGCTCTCGAGCCACAGGGTGGAAAATGAATGCCAAGGAAGGAGGTTTTCAATACAATCCTAAGGCCAAAGAACAGCAAACAGGCCCCGGTCTGGTTTTTGTAGAAGGCGGTACGTTTACGATGGGAAGGGTACAGGATGATCCTATGCACGACTGGAACAATGCCCCCACCCAACAACACGTTCAGTCTTTCTATATGGATGAAACAGAAGTAACCAACCTTATGTATCTTGAATATTTGGACTGGTTGAAAAAAGTATTTCCTCCAAGTGACGAAAATTACCGACAAATTTATGATGGAGCAGTACCAGACACTTTGGTTTGGAGAAACCGTTTGGGTTATAATGAAGTTATGACCAACAACTATCTCCGCCATCCTGCTTATGCTGAATATCCAGTAGTAGGTGTTAGCTGGATTCAAGCTGTAGAATTTAGTAATTGGCGATCGGACAGAGTGAATGAAATGCTCCTTGAAAAGGAAGGAGTTACCTCCAGAAATGCACGTTACGACGTACAGCCAGGAGAAACTTTCAATACTGAAACATACCTCAGTGCCCCAACTCTTACTTATGGTGGAAATGATTCCATTACAAGAGGTGGTAGGGTTTCTGAAAATATGGCTAAAAGAAGCAAGGATAGCACCAACCTTTATATTCAACGAAAAGATGGAATTTTACTTCCAGAATATAGATTGCCAACCGAGGCAGAATGGGAATATGCCGCTCTTGGATTAGTTGGGATCCGTAGTTATAATGCCTACCGTGGAAAGAAAAAATATCCCTGGGAAGGACAATACACCCGCTCAGGAAACAGAAGAAATCGTGGAGATCAATTAGCAAACTTTAAACAAGGTGCTGGAGATTACGGTGGAATTTCTGGATGGAGCGATGACGGAGCCGATATTACAGCTCAAGTAAAATCCTATCCTCCCAATGATTTTGGTCTTTATGACATGGCTGGAAATGTGGCGGAATGGGTAGCCGACGTCTACAGACCAATTATTGACGATGAATATAATGACTTCAACTATTATCGTGGAAACGTTTATACTAAGAATGCGATTGGGGAAGATGGAAAAGTAAAACTAATCACCAAAGATTCAATAGTTTATGATACTCTGAGTAACGGTAAAGTAATTGCACGAGGTCTTCCTGGACAAATTTTGCGAGTTCCAGTAGATGAAAACGAAACTTATCTGCGCACGAACTTTTCAAAAAGTGACAATAGAAACTTTAGAGATGGAGACAAGCCTTCTACCCGTTATTACCAATCCTTTGATGAGAATACTGAAGAGACAGGAGATTCAGGTCATCGAATGTATAATGCTCCTCTTCCAAAGGTTTACGCTGACAGCATCGGGGAAATGGAAAGACAATACGACAAGTCAAATAACAGAACTACGTTAGTGAATAATGAAGTTAGAGTTTATAAAGGTGGTTCATGGCGAGATCGAGATTATTGGCTAGATCCAGCACAACGACGATACTTCCCACAAGATATGGCTACAGATTACATCGGATTCCGATGTGCTATGAGTCGAGTGGGATCTAAATCGAAGAAAGCTAAACGCCCTCGAAACTAATATTATCTTAAAAACATAACATCGACCCTCCGTGAATATAACTACGGAGGGTTTTTATATTCTGCACCAATGGATAAGGAAACTCTTTACCGTCACTTTTTGGAAAGCAGTGGTGTTTGTACTGATACGCGCCACATTACAAAGAACTGTCTATTCTTTGCGCTCCGAGGAGAAAACTTCAATGGAAATCTCTTTGCACAACAGGCTTTGGATCATGGAGCTCGCATAGTAGTGGTAGATCAAGAGGAATACCACAAGCCGACCGGAGAGACATTTCTGGTTCACAACACGCTCCTAGCACTTCAGGAGCTGGCTCAGTTTCATCGTGAACACCTGAAGACTACAATTATTGCCCTTACAGGCAGCAATGGCAAAACCACTACCAAGGAACTCATAAACGCAGTACTCTCGCAACAATTTAAAACCATTGCCACCAAAGGAAACCTCAACAATCATATCGGGGTTCCGTTAACCTTATTGTCAATTTCTCCTGATACCGAATTTGGAATCGTGGAAATGGGCGCCAACCATCTGGGAGAAATCAAAATGTTAAGCGATATTGCCGAACCCGATTTTGGCTATATTACCAACTTTGGTAAAGCACATCTGGAGGGTTTCGGAAGCCTTGAAGGCGTTGTAAAAGGCAAAACCGAATTGTATGATTTTCTTAGAAAGAACAATAAGAATATTTTCATCAACGGTAATGATCCTAAGCAAATAGAAAAATCAGAAAATATAAAAAGAATTACATTCGGTAATCCTGAAAGTGATTTCGATATACATTTGCTAGATGCCCACAATCGCGTAATGCTCGAGTTTGAAGGCACAAAAATTTTCAGTAATCTAGTTGGGGCCTATAACTTCGTAAACCTTTCTGCGGCAATTGCCATAGGAGCATATTTCAAAATTCCAACTGAAAAAATAAAAGCAGGAATAGAAAGCTACATTCCAACCAACAACCGTTCTCAGCTTCTTAAAAAGGACACTAATACCATCTTGATGGATGCCTATAATGCAAATCCAACAAGCATGATGGCGGCACTAGAAAACTTTAAACAAGCGGAAGGAGAAAACAAAATTCTCTACTTGGGCGATATGTTTGAACTTGGCACAGAGGCAGCGGCAGAACATCAAAACATTGTTGGTTTCCTCTCTGAAAATGCTTTCGGAAAAGTTTATCTTGTGGGAGAAAATTTCTTCAAAACAAAGGTAGAAGCATCTCATATCAAACAATTCAAAACTTTTGATGAATTGAAAACATCTATCCAATATCATGCGCCAACCGATGCGATGATCTTAATAAAAGCTTCTAGGGGAATGGCGATGGAACGAATCCTGGAAGTATTGTGAAGAAAGAAGCTGTGCTTGTAGTCTTTAGCCAAAACCAATAGCACATTATATTAAATCAAAAAAAAAACATTTCGAAAAACAACAAAGCCCGCTTAATTGCTGGCTTTGTTATTTATTAGGTTCTGGTAAATTTATCTTCTTCCCAAAAATATGGAGATGAAGTAGAGTAACGTTGCCAAAGAGCCTAAAGCTGCAACCACGTATGTTCTTGCTGCCCATTTTAAAGCATCTTTTGCGCCAGCATGTTCTTGTGGAGTAACCATATGGCTGGACTCCAACCAAGCTAATGCCCGCTTACTCGCGTCAAATTCTACGGGTAGGGTGATAAATGCAAAAGCAGTTGTTACCGCAAACAGTAGAATCCCTAATCCAAAAATCCAAGTTCCAAAGGCGGTACCCATTGAAAAGAGAATAATCCCTGCCATTATCACGAAAGTGGAAAGTTTACTCGAAACACTCACCGCTGGAACAATGGTAGAACGCAGTTTCAACCAAGAATAAGCAGTGGCGTGTTGCACGGCGTGACCACATTCGTGGGCAGCAACGGCGGCTGCCGCAGCATTGCGTTGCATATAAACTGGCTCACTCAAGTTTACTGTTTTCTTGGTAGGATCGTAATGATCTGTCAATTGACCCGCGACGGAAATCACTTTTACATCGTGAATTCCGTTGTCTGCCAACATTTTTTCGGCAATTTCCTTACCGCTCATTCCATTTTGAAGATGGATTTTGCTGTATTCCTTAAACTTACTTTTTAATTTGTGGCTAACGTACCAGCTCACCAAAAAGATTATTCCTGCAATTATATAATATCCAAACATTTTTTATTTCGTTTTTTTAGTTTCTATTTTCTCTGTGTCCTCTGCGTCCCTGCCCGTCCGGCAGGCGGGTAAATTAACCGCAGAGTAGCAGAGGACGCAAAGCCTATTGCAAATAACGTGCAAAATTTTTATCCTACAATATTTACAATTTTTCCTGGAACGATAATTACTTTTTTAGGCGTACGACCTTCTAAATATTGGGCTGTCTTCTCGTGTGCCAATACGGCAGATTCAATCTCTTCTTTGGTTAAATCCAGAGGTAACTCAAGCGTAAACCGCATTTTTCCATTGAAGGAGATAGGATATTCCTTATTGCTTTCCACCAAATATTTCTCTTCAAATTTAGGAAAGTGCGCCGTAGAAATACTTTCGGAATGCCCTAGTTTTTCCCAAAGTTCCTCCGCAATATGTGGCGCATAAGGCGAAATAAGAATTGCCAAAGGCTCCAAAACTTCCCGTGAAGTACATTTTTGCGAAGTCAACTCGTTAACGGCAATCATAAAAGTAGAAACTGAAGTGTTGAAACTGAATTCCTCTATGTCTTCCTGAACTTTTTTGATGGTTTTGTGCAATGATTTTAAACTCTCAGCAGAAGCTTTTTCCTCAGAAACAAAAAAGTCTGACTCCCCTCCTTCGGAGGGGCTGGGGGAGGAATGATACAACTTCCAAAGTTTTTTAAGGAAACCGTGAACGCCGGTAATTCCAGCGGTATTCCAGGGTTTGGCTTGTTCTAATGGGCCGAGGAACATTTCGTACATTCTTAAAGTGTCCGCACCGTATTTCTCACAAATCTCGTCTGGGCTTATGGCATTAAACCAACTTTTAGACATTTTACCAATTTCAGTCTCTGCAAAAATTTCGTTGTCTGAAATATCTACAGAATATCTAAAAATACTTTCTTTATGAGGAAGATTTAAATTAATTCTTTTTGTACTTGAATCAACTAATCCAATTGGAATTCTCTTTAATCCATAATCATAATTTACATTTGAAATCTTCATTTCAAAATAATCATCTTCTTCAATTTCATTATATTTTTTAAATTCTCCGTTAGCATCAATAAAAGAATAATCATCTTTAAATTTTTTCAAAATTTCTTTTAAAATATACTCATTTTGAGATTCAATTCGCTGTTGTATTATGACAGCACTATTGTCCTTAACCAAATCATCAAAACTGTTTGGCTCTATCTCAGATTCTTCAATAATATCCATAAATACTTTTGCATAAAGCTCATAGCCAAATACATTCACATATTCTTTTGAAACATATGAGTCATCTTTTATATTTATTTGTACTGTAATATCAACGTAAGGAAAATATCCGATTTCCCCCAAAATCATCCCCTGATTAATCAGCTTTTTAAATGGTTCTTCTACAGGAACCAGACCACGATCGTGGAGGAATTTTACCCAAAAACGGCTGTAGAGCAAATGTCCTGTGGCGTGTTCGCTGCCGCCAATGTATAAATCTACATTTTGCCAATAGTCCATCGCTTCTTTTGAGGCGAAAACTTTATCGCGTTTTTCACTTTCCATATATCGGAAAAAGTACCAGCTACTACCCGCCCACCCTGGCATAGTATTCAACTCTAGAGGGAATACCGTTTTGTGATCTATTAAATCGTTACTTACAACTTCATTGGTTTCAGTATTCCAAGCCCACACATCTGCACGGCCCAAAGGAGGCTCGCCTGTTTCAGTGGGAAGGTATTTCTCAACTTCGGGAAGTCGGAGTGGCAAGGATTCCGTCGGTATTGCGTGCGGCATGCCATCTTTATAATAAATAGGAAACGGCTCGCCCCAGTATCGCTGACGACTGAAAACGGCATCTCGCAGACGGTAATTTATTTTTCCTTTGCCAATGCCTTTTTCTTCCAAAGCAGCAATTATTCTATCTGTCGCCTGACGATAGTTTAACCCATCAAGGAAGTCGCTATTGGTGATTATAGTACTCTCCTTATCAGAATAAGCTTCCTCAGAAATATCTGCATCCTTAAAAATATTCGGGATTGGAATATTGAAGTTTTTTGCAAAATCATAATCCCGTTGATCACCACAAGGAACGCTCATAACGGCACCTGTTCCATAGCTTGCCAAAACGTAATCGCCAATCCAAATTGGAAGCGGTTCGCCCGTAAAAGGATGTTCGGCATAAGCACCAGTGAAAACTCCGGTTATAGATTTCACATCGGCCATTCGTTCGCGTTCGCTGCGTTTGGCAGTTTTTTCAATATAATTTTCTACTTCTTCTTTTTGTTCCGGAGTAGTGATTTTTGAAACCAAATCGTGCTCCGGCGCCAAAACCATAAAACTAACTCCGAAGATGGTGTCTGGGCGAGTGGTGAATACGGGAATTCTGAATTCTGAATTCTGAATTCTGAATTCAACCGTAGCTCCTTTGCTCCTCCCAATCCAATTCGTCTGCGAATCTTTCAGTGGTTGTGGCCAGTCAATTTCATTTAATCCGTCGAGCAAACGCTGAGCGTATGCGGTGATGCGCATACTCCATTGCTTCATTTTTTTCCGAATCACGGGATATCCTCCACGTTCGGAGACGCCGTTAACTATTTCATCATTTGCCAATACGGTTCCTAGTTGTGGACACCAGTTCACTTCGGTTTCGGCCAAATAGGTCAATCTGTATTTTAAGAGTATTTCTTGCTTTTTGGTTTCTGAAAAATCCAACCATTCAGAAGCGGTAAAATGTTCTACTCCTTCATCACAAACGGCATTGGTTTTTACATTTCCTTCCGAAGAAAAGATACTTCGCAAGTCTTCAATAGAGCGTGCTTTGTCCATTTCCTTATCATACCAACTTTCAAAAAGCTGTAGAAATATCCATTGGGTCCATTTATAATATTCTGGATTGCTAGTGCGCACTTCCCGACTCCAATCGAATGAGAAACCTATTCTATCCAATTGTTTTCGATAACCTTCAATTTCATTCCCGTTTTTATCCACACCACCTTCAATATTCACTTTTGTTGTTTCCGCAGGATGTTGACCTGTTTGAATCGCATATTGTTCAGCAGGAAGTCCGAAGGAATCATAACCCATTGGGTGTAAAACATTGAAACCCTGAAGGCGCTTAAATCGAGCATAAACATCGCTGGCAATATAACCGAGCGGATGCCCAACGTGCAGTCCGGCACCGGAAGGATAGGGAAACATGTCCAAAACGTAATATTTTGGTTTGTCCTCCCCCCGACCCCCTCCCAAGGAGGGGGAGGGACCTTCAGCTTTAAACGTTTGGTTTTTAGCCCAATAATTCTGCCATTTTTTCTCGATTTCGTTGAAGTGATATTTACTCATTTCTTATTTTTATTAAGAGCCCATAAAAAATAATTAGGCGAGCGCAAATTTACGTCTATTGTACTAAATGCCTAATAACAATATTAAAAACAATAATAAGTTATTATTTAAGCATTCAGTCTTCCATAATATAAAATAATGCTTGCAGACTAAAGACAAAACTTTAAACGTTGTTTAGCGTAGGATGCAAAATTACTTGTATTTTTACCTCCAAATTCAAAAAGCTTATGCGTTCCAATTTTGAAAAATATCAAAAACGTCGGTTAATATCGTCGTATTTTTCAGTTATTATCAGTATTTCACTGGTACTTTTCCTGTTGGGTCTTTTGGGTCTTTTGGTGTTGAACTCAAAAAAGGTGGCCGACTATTTTAAAGAACAAATCGCCATTACAGTTTTTCTGAAGGATTCGGCAAAAGAAGTTGAAATTACCCAACTTAAACAAAGTTTAGCTTTGGCGGAATATACCAAGAGCGCAAAATTTGTCTCTAAAGAAGAAGCGGCGAAAGCCCACCAAGAAACGCTTGGTGAAAACTTCATTGAATATTTAGGAGAAAATCCGCTACAAAATAGCATTGACGTATATGTTAAGGCAGATTTTGTTACTCCGGGCAAAATGGAGGAAATTACAAATGACTTGAAAAGCAAGGGTTTTGTGGATGATGTGGTTTATGACAAGCCTTTGATTGCGCAGCTTACAGAAAACGTAAGCCGGATTAGTTTTTGGGTTTTAGTGATAAGCGGCATCTTTACATTTATTGCTGTTTTACTTATAAACAGTAGCATCCGCCTTTCTATTTACGCCAAACGATTTACTATAAAAACAATGCAAATGGTGGGCGCTACCAAGAAATTTATACGTCGCCCTTTTGTTTGGAAAAGTGTTCGATTGGGAATCTTAGGTGCAGTTGTGGCGATGATTGGAATGGGCTTGGTGCTTTATTATTTCAACCAAAGTTTCCCTCAATTGCAACTCTTGAGCGATCCAGTATTGCTTGCCGGACTTTTTGCTTTTATACTTTTGATGGGCGTTATTATTACGTGGATTAGCACTTTTATAGCTACACAGCGGTTTTTAAATTTACGGACTGACGATTTGTATTATTAGTCCCCCTAACCCCCAAAGGGGGAATTGGAGACTTGAAGGTGAGATTGAAGATTTAATAGTTATCCATATCTTGATAAACCTGAAACTTGAAACTTGAAACTTTTAAAAATGGGAGAAAAGAAACGAAGAGAGGAAGTGGGAAAATCGGAATTTATTTTCCATCGCAAAAACTATAAGTTTATGCTTATAGGAATTGCCTTTATTGCCTTGGGCTTTATTTTGATGGCTGGAGGTGGCAGTGATGATCCCAACGTTTTTAATCCGGAAATTTACAGTTGGAGAAGAATTAGACTGGCACCCGCATTGGTTTTAATAGGTTTTGCCATTGAGGTTTATGCTATTTTGTTGAATCCCGAGCACAAAGAAGAAAATTAGTGGATACATTTCAAGCTTTCGTCCTTGCTGTTATTGAAGGACTTACCGAATTTTTACCTGTTTCATCTACCGGACATTTAATCATCGCCTCTTCCTTTTTTGGAATTGCAAGTGACGACTTTACCAAACTTTTTACCATTGTAATCCAACTGGGAACTATACTTTCTGTGGTTGTTCTTTACTTTAAGCGGTTTTTCCAAAGTATGGATTTCTACTATAAATTGTTCGTAGCATTTCTTCCTGCTGTGGTTTTGGGATTATTATTGAATGACGTTATTGACAGTCTTCTGGAAAGTCCTTTGACCGTTGCTATTTCACTTGTAATCGGTGGCTTTATCCTGATTAAAGTTGATGATTGGTTTGGAGATGGCGAAGAAACCGAAATTTCTTATATGACCGCTTTAAAGATTGGATTCTTTCAGTGTTTAGCTATGATTCCGGGTGTTTCACGAAGTGGCGCGAGTATCGTTGGAGGGATGACCCAAAAATTATCGCGAAAAACTGCTGCCGAATTTTCCTTCTTCCTAGCAGTTCCAACAATGCTGGGAGCTACGGTCAAGAAAAGTTATGACTATTATAAAGCAGGATTTGAATTGACTTCAGAACAGGTTAATTATCTCATTATTGGGAACGTAGTCGGTTTTATTGTCGCCTTACTTGCCATAAAATTCTTCATAGATTATTTGAGCAAGCACGGATTTAAAATCTTCGGATATTACCGTATAATCGCTGGAATTGCCATTCTGTTAATCCACTTTTTTGTACTGGAACTTGAGGTAATATAATGACGGGAGAAGATTATAAAGAAGGCCAAGTAATCCTAATCGACAAACCTTTAGAATGGACTTCATTCCAAGCCGTTAATAAGGTGCGGTGGCTCATCAAAAAACAATTCGGGATTAAAAAGATTAAAGTGGGTCACGCTGGAACGCTCGATCCTTTGGCTACAGGGCTTTTGATTATTTGTTCCGGGAAATTCACCAAGAAAATTGATACATATCAAGCTCAGGAAAAGGAATACACTGGAACCTTCACTTTGGGAGCAACTACGCCAAGCTACGATTTAGAAACTGAAATTGACCAAACTTTTGATATTTCGGAAATCACTTCAGAAAAGATACACGAGGCAACAAAACAATTTACTGGAGAAATACAACAACAACCTCCTGTATTTTCAGCTTTGAAAAAGGAAGGGAAACGTCTTTATGAATTTGCTCGAAATGGTGAAGAAGTGGAAATTCCATATAGAACCGTGACTATTTCTGAATTTGAAATAACGAAGATAGATCTTCCAAACGTTGAGTTTAGAGTTGTTTGCAGCAAGGGCACTTATATTCGTTCTTTAGCAAATGATTTCGGGAAAGCCTTGAACAATGGCGCTCATCTTTCTGCACTTAGAAGAACAAGAATCGGTCAATTTTCTGTTGAAAGTGCGGTGGGAATCAGCGAGTTTGAAGATTCCCTTACAAGTTAAAATATCACTAAGAGCACCTTGTATTAACCTATTTTTGTGGAATTTTACATAAAAATTCGGTACTTGCAGTAATGAATTTCAATTATTCATATAGAGCTTTTCTTATTACGTCACTGCTGACGGGTATTCTAGTGCTTTTTCTATTCAGTATTAAGCTTTCAAAAGTCCCCGCAGAAAGCAATGAGGAAACGTATGATGTTGTCATGGCGCCAGAAACCCCTATTGAAGATAAAGACGTTGCTTCGCTCGCTAATGAAAAGGTAAAGGTAGAAACCAACCGGGCTTATAATGAAGCGGAGAAATTTATAACTTCGGTGGAGAATGAAAACCGAGAACTTACTGAAACTACGGAAGGAAAACTTGAAGAAATGGAGGAGGCCATGGACAATTCCCAAAAAAGCCCGCAAGGAGATAGAACTTCTGAAATAGCTAAACCCAACAAGAAAAAAGAAACAAAATTCTCAAACAGCGACAGTAACCATGACCAACAAGCAATTGTGAAAGGTGGAAACAAAAACACCACCATTAGCTACCGATTGGTGGGTCGTAAAGATTTATTTCTACCCAATCCTGTCTATACCTGTTATGGAGCTGGGCGAGTTGTAGTGAATATTGAAGTGGACAATTTAGGAAAAGTAAAAAAAGGACTATACAATAAGGCTGCTTCTACAACGGCAAATGAATGTTTGATTGATGCCGCAATTGAATATGCACTTCAGGCAGAGTTTACTAGTGAGGCCTCTCGCGGGAAACAATTGGGAACGATAACTTTTAACTTTCCAGGACAGAATTAATGCTTCGACAAGTTCTGCAACCTTGATGTAGTTAGTAAAAAAATAAAAATGGATTTAGAAAAAGTACGGTGCGGATGGTGTGGAACTGATCCGCTTTATGTGAAATATCACGATGAGGAATGGGGTGTGCCTGTTAAAGACGATAAAACGCTTTTTGAATTTCTGCTTTTGGAAACCTTTCAAGCAGGGTTGAGTTGGATAACCATTCTTCGGAAACGGGAAAATTTTAGAGAAGCTTTTGATGGTTTTGACTATAAGAAAATTGCAAAGTACGACCAAGCCAAAATTGACTCACTGCTTCAAAATGAAGGGATAATTCGCAATAAACTGAAGGTTCATTCTGCCGTTACAAACGCCATAGCCTTTATGGAAATTCAACAGGAATTTGGAAGTTTTAGTGAATATATCTGGGGTTTTGTGAATAACAAACCAATAAAGAATAAACTGAAATCTAATAAAGACGGCCCTGCAACTACGGCCCTTAGCGATGCGGTAAGCAAGGATCTAAAAAAACGGGGATTCAAGTTTGTGGGAAGTACCGTGATTTATGCTCACATGCAAGCAACTGGAATGGTCAACGATCACATTGAAAGTTGTTTTAGGTTTCACGAAGTCTAAAATAGTTAGATTTTAATAACTTTTTTATGAATTCTTCCGAAATCGCCTTCAAAAGTAATAAGGAGTGTTCCTTGCCAAGCTTGGTTAAGGTCTAAGGTTATTTTTCCGTTTCCGTTTTCAATATTAGATTCATATAGTTTTTGACCCAAAAGATTGTGGATTTGCACTTTCACGGAACCTTGAATAGCGTTCATATCAAAAGTAACTTTCCCATGGGTGGGATTTGGATATGCCGCTGAAATATGATTCTGCGCCCACTCTTCTACTGAAAGATTATCTACCTGAATAGTCCAGTATCCCGCTGGGGCAACAATGGGACGGTTCAATTCCTTTCCAGAAATGGCTTTCGCCCAAATATAATATTCGATGTTGACGGCTGTGTTTGGAATTGTCAAATCTGCGCGCCAGTTATCGCCGTTAGATGGGGACATTGCTATTTCGTTATAATTTGTCGCGCCTTCTTCCCTCCAAAAAATCTTTGCCTGCGCAACGCCTGAAATATGTTTAATCACGGCTTCAATTGTTATTGTGCTACCAACATTGGCTTCATCAATAGGTTGGTGTACAATCCAAAGCGGTTCTGCCACGCCGATGGTATGGGTAATGCAATGAATAGCTCCTAAGGAGTTAATCAAGTTTTCCCCTGCGTTATCCACGTCAATTCCCACTACAGTGTATCCTGGCAACATCTCCTGATACTGCGCCAATGCTGGAGCATCCACTTCTGGGCGGTAGGTAGGAACCATGATGGTTTTGTTGACGAAAACCGCATTGCTGTAAGTATTGTAAGATCCACCTGTATCAGGATACCTTCCATTTGTATTTGGGGGCGAATCGATCCATTTAATTTCATAAGGGGTTCCAAAAGGGGATTGAAAATTATCTAAGACGTACTGAACATTCGCTTCTATCTGTGGGCCATCAGCCACACCGGGAGGGTATTTACTCACGAGAATTGTTTCTTCATCCAGCAATTTCATGTGCATATCGATGTGGTGAATTTCATCGTAGGGAAGTGTGTTCATCTTCACGAAACGGCTAATTCCCATATATTGCTGCATTATTCCGTCTATTTGGGCTTCGGTTTTTACGCTTACACCGTAAGGATTTCCAGCAGAATTTTCACTTAAAATCAATTTTGAAGCGAAGGCATTTCCCAAACCATCGCTCATATAGTTTCCTCCGGTGTTTACCAAATCATTGGTGCCGGAATTGGTTGAAAACAATGTGACGCCAGCTTGAGCGGCGTGTGCTATTGGCATAACGTCATCATTTGGACGGGGGCGGTTGTAAATCCAATCTGTTAAGGCCAGTTCGCCTACATCCTCGGAATAAATAGTGTTGCCAGCGTAATCGCGAATCCAGATACTGTCCCACGGTACATTTAGAAAGGTAACATTTGTGAGATCTACACCGTTGGCGGTTAAATAATTTGAAACGGAGGTTTGGTTTTGAGTTGTGATTATAACGCCACATTCCTGCACCCCAGCCTGCACTATTTGGCGAAGAATATTCGGATAAGAAGGATTCCAAGTAACCAACAAGTATTGTACTTCTTCCCATTCTGCCGCAGCGCGAACAGGACCTGTAGGTGGCGGGGAAAATCGGGGACTTGTGAACTGAAACTCCGAAACGAGAGCTTTCTCTGATTCGGTAAGATTGTGCGGTAAGTTTGGTTTTTCCTGTGAAACGAGAAATGTGGCTTGCAATGCCATCAACAATACTAGAAAGTATTTTGTGTAATCGTTTTTCATATTGATAAAGAATAAGAGGGTAACGAAGATAGGTTTTTTTATTTCTTTCCCTATCTGATGGTTGTATAAAATCGTGGGCGACCTAAGCAAGCTTCATAGGTCATAGACGCCACAAGTAAACGTTCAAGACTGAATATAAATACACGCATACCTTCCAAATCCGCCATTTATAGCTAAATAATTCAAATTATTATTATTTCCACTGGCTAGCGCAAGCGTCCCCTTGCACCAGACACCTTTAATACGCAACAAGATGCAATTCCATCATCCAAAACTGTAATTATGGCAGACGAAGACTCAATTCCAAGCCACTTACCTGTAATTATGACAGAGTAAAACGCTAATTTCGAAACAGGGACCTGTAATTATGGTAGAAGAAGTCTCAATTTAGAAACCTCAACCTGTAATTATGGCGGGTCATGACTCAATTCCGAGACAACAAGACCCAATTCCGAGAAAATGTCCAATTAATTAAAAAGGTTTCTATTTCAAGATCTGAAATTCAACCCGCCTATTAATGGAATGTTCTTCTTCGCTACAATTTCCTCCGCAATCCACTAAGGGTTTGGTTTCCCCGTAACCCTTCGCTCTAAGTCGTTTTCTATTAATTCCGTTTTCTACAAGGTATTCAAGAGCGGAGTTGGCCCTACGGTTGGAAAGACGCAAGTTATACTCTTCGGAAGCCCGAGAATCGGTATGAGCGCCCAACTGGATTTCCATTCTGGGGTATTTGTTTAGCAAATCGACCAAAACATTCAGAGTTCTTGCGGCTTGAGGCTTGATATCCGATTTGTTTAAGTCGAAATAAATATTTTCCAATTCTATATAAACGTACCCATCGTCTTTGGTCACGACAATATCTTCGGCATCATCGTAAGATTCTATTTCCAACTCAATACTGAAAACTATCCTGCCGTCGTCGTCGGTGGAAAACTCCTCAATGGTGGGAATGTATAAGGCGCGATGGCCCTCAATTTTGTATTTGGTATTGGGTGTTGTGTTAAACACATATTCCGCACTAGAGCCCACCACCATTTGCCCCACCAAAACGTCATTTTCATCATATAAGGTAACAGTGGTTCCGGGAAGTAGCTCTTTGGTATGTTTGTCTCTTACATCACCTTCAACAATAAAGCGGCGTTCATTATCCTTGCGCGTAAAGGCATAGAGGTTGTCAGAGCCTTCCCGATTGGAGGCTAAATATCCTTTATCTGAATCTTTCTTAAGAACAAAGCCGAAATCATCAGCTTCGGAATTAATGGTTTCGCCAAGGTTCAGTGGTTTTATATATTCTTCGCTTCGAAATTGACTCATAAAAATATCCAAACCTCCCATTCCTTGATGATCATCTGAAGAAAAATAGAGTGTTCCTTGTTCATCCACAAAGGGGAATTGTTCACGATGTGGGGTATTTATGGTTTCTCCGAGATTAACGGGTTCGCCAAAACTGTCCCCTATTATATCAACCGAATAAATATCAAAAGAGCCATAGCCGCCAGGCATATCACTTGCAAAATAAAGTTTTGTATTATCGGAATTCAAAAAGGGATGTTGCACCGAAAACATATCGCTCGAAAAGGGCGTTTCCTCCACGTTTGTCCAAACTCCCTCCACCAATTCGGCCTTAAATATTTTGACGGTTGCTATTTTCTCCTCTCCTATTTTAACACGTTTGTCATTGGTTCGGGAGAAATACATCGTTTTCCCATCTGTTGAAAATGTTGCATTGCTTTCGTGGGTTTTTGTGTTGATTTCATCAGAAAAAGGTTTGATGTCGCTTAATTGGTCATCCTTATCGATTGTGGCTTGATATAAATCGAGATAGGGTTTATCATTCCATTTATAGATTGGGTTTTCGGTATTCCTCGGGGATGAAAAAACAACTTTGTCGCCATAAAATGAAATCCCAAAATCGCCAGAAGCGTTGCTAGAAGTCATCCTCTTTAGTTGATAGACGTAGGGCACGATGTTGTTCAAGTTGTCTATAAATTTTCGGGTATCAATTTCATATCCGAGGTATTCAGCCATGATTTCGTCTGCTTTTTCATAGTTTTTTAAAGCTCTTAACGTCTGCGCAAATCGAAAATAGACTTCTGGCTTGATACTGTCCCGATATTCAGTAAACAAGAATGTGTATGGACTTCGCGCCAAATCCATTCGATGGTTGTAATAGTAGGAATCTCCCAAATTTTGCAGAATGTGGGCATTGGATTCTAGGGCTTGATACATCTTTGCTGCTTCCACATAAGACTTTTGAGCAAATAGCTTGTCCGCCTTTTTCAATGTTGGTTTTTGGGCCAAAATTGGAAAAGTGGTAAAAACTACAAATAATAGAAAATAAATATTTTTCATTCTATATATTTTAAAAGAATCTTGGGGATTTATCGTATCCTTTTGCTGTGGTGCTGATATCAAACAAAATTATGATTTCGTGGGAACCGGAATTGAACTTTCCTAGATTGTTCAGGGTGTAATCGTATGAATAACCCACTCTTATGGGAGGAGCAATTCGTACATTAAACAATGCACTTACGGAATCGTCAAATCGGTATCCAACTCCTAATTCGAAATTGTCGTTTATCAAGGCATTCATCGAAAGATCTAATGACAACGGTGCACCAGATACCGCTTTCGTCATAAATGCGGGTTTAATTTTTAGGTTGTCATTCATTTGGAAAACATAACCTCCCGTTAAAAACATATGAATTTCCTCAGCCCCGTTAAGTACAACTCCACTGTCTTTTTCAAGATGTTTTGATTTGAGTAAATTGGGAGCTGAAAAACCTAGATAAAATTGTTGTCCGAAATAAAATGCACCAGCACCAACGTTTGGAAAGGTTTTGCTCAAATTGGATGCAAAGGCTGGGTCTGGAAGTTGATCGGAATAAACAAAGCCATTAAAATTAGTGCTAAAGAAATTGGCCCCAGCTTTAATACCGAATGACAATCTATGGGATTCCCCAACGGGAATTATGTAGGCTATATCTGCAAAAGCCTTGGTTTCTTTAACCACACCTCCAATTTCGTCGTGTATTATTGAAATTCCCCCTTCTACCCTATTTGTTATTGGGGAATGCGCAAAAAAGCTCGCGGTTGTTGGTCCGCCAACAGATCCCACCCATTGTGCACGATACAGCAAGCCCAAGTTTATCAATTCAGGATCGTCTGTAGCATAGGCCGGGTTGAGCACACTCATATTATACATATACTGAGTGTACTGCGGGTCTTGTTGGGCAAAGGATGCCACTCCTACTAGGAACAGGAGCGACTGGAAAATATATGCTATCTTTTTATTAATCATTATTCTTTACTTATGATTACCTACTCAGGTAAACTCTACCTTGAACTGCCTCTTTACCCTGTTGGTTATAATTCAGTATATAAAAATAAACGCCCACTGGCAATTCCGAATTACCCATACGCACTCCTGTATTACTAGAGCCATCCCAATCCGGGCTATTTCGATTCCCCTTATACAACACATTGCCGTAGCGATTATAGATTTCTAAAGTGAAATTTGGATATAGTTCCCTTAGGTTTTTTATTTTAAAGGTATCATTGATGCCATCGGCATTTGGAGAAAATCCATCGGGGATTACCACTAAAGGATTACAATCTATGATAGAAACAGTGACCTCTAATCTAACCCCACTTTCACAAGCATCTACGGATGTAATCGACCCATAATACGTTTCTCCATCAACTAGTGGAGAGGTTTCAGGATATGGGTTTCCGTTTAATGGTGCGTCATACCAAACTATTGAAGTTGGGTTTATTACATTGGTAGAAAGATCAGCAATTGTGGGATTTTCATTGCTACAGAATTCGTTTCCATTCGTAATTAATTCGGGCGTTTCTCCCGTTATAATTGTGAATTGAATGGGTGCAATTGAGGAAACATCGGCCCCACAGGAATTACCAACAATAAATAGGTTGGTAATAGTTATCGTGGTTACTCCAATATTGGTCAATTGGGATGCTGGAATCGTGAATACTGCATCACCGTTTAAGAAAGTAACATCAATTGCAGCCCCAACAGAATTTGCACCTGTCAGTTCATAATTTAAGGTATAAAGTCCATCGGATAAGAAATCTGCTCCGGTAATTTCAACTTCATTTGAAGAGTTTAAACAGATTGGATCATTTGCAGTCATAACGGCTCCAGTAACGTCGGGTAATGATGTTATAGTCACTGTCACGTTTGCACTATCATTACCTCCACATGCTGGCGTACCAATTACGGTATAGGTATAGATGCCTGGGGCGTCCAGTTGCGGGTTGAAAATTCCCGTACCACTTGAAAGTGCAGGACTCCACGTACCGCCTGTATCAGGTGTGCCACCAAGAATTGTTAACAAATCTATCTGACTATCGTTTTCGCAAAGATCTAGGGTTCCGTCCACTCCAGCATTTGGGGCGGAGGAAACTGTCACGATAACATTTGCAGTATCATTGCCACAAGGAAGAGTTCCGTTAACAGTATAAGTATAAATGCCAGAAGTATCAAGTGAAGGATCGAAAATACCTGTACCACTTGAAAGTGCAGGACTCCATGTGCCGCCTGTATCGGGAGTTCCTCCGAGAATCATAAACAAATCTATTTGACTATCATTTTCACACAGATCGACGCTTCCGTCTAATCCTGCATTAGGTGCAGAAGAAACCGTTACGGTAACATTTGAAGTATCGTTTCCACAAGGAAGGGTTCCGTTAACGGTATAAGTATAAACTCCGGAAGCATCAATTGAAGGATTGAAAATACCTGTACCACTGGAAAGTGCAGGGCTCCATGTGCCGCCTGTGTCGGGTGTGCCGCCGAGGATTGTGAACAGGTCTATTGGACTATCGCTTTCGCAAAGG
>JBLWTS010000046.1:9571-25914 GCA_048270045.1 Aequorivita sp. | reverse complement strand
TGTTTCGGCTTGCTTTCTGTGGGCGATAACAATAAGAATGGCCAGCAAAGCCATTGCAATCAGCGATGAATAAAGTGTAGATAGATGCAATCCTCCCTTGTCAATCGGCTTGGTCAGGAAATCGCCGAACGTTGCTCCAAAAGGTCTCGTAAAGATGAAAGCGATCCAAAAAAGGACAATTTCATTGATCTTGGTAAAGTAGTGAAGCAACACGACAATTATGATAATTCCCGCCGTGACACCAGCGCCTGTGAGATAGCTTAAACCAACCACATCGCTCAAATAATCTCCAAACGCCGTTCCTAAACTATTCGAAAAAAGTATGGCAATCCAGTAATAGACTTCTTTGTTTCGATCAACAATCGGGTATATTTTAAGGTTTCCGAATTTTTTATTCCAAGCGAAGAGTGTGAAAATCAACCCTAAAACCAGCACTAGGCTTCCCAATGTATAACCCAATTTCAGGCTTCTGTCTATAAAGTCGGAAATTTCGGTGCCAAAAGTGGTAGTAGCTACAATTACGAGCCAATAATAAATTGGAATGTACTTTTTGCGAGTCAACTGTACTGCCAACACCATCAAAAAGAAAACCAGTGTTATAATTAGTCCCGTAAGATAGCCGAGGTTTGAGGTAATGGAGATAAAATCACCTAACGTTTCGCCCAGGGTTGTGGCAATGATTTTCATTAGCCAGAAAATAAGGGTAATCTTGGCTACCTTGTTTAAATTGTCCATACTCTTTTCTTGTTTTAAGATTCAAGATTACAACTCAAATCTTAAGAGAGTTTAAAGAACAATTTTAGGAACAATAAAGAATGTCAGGTTGAGCGCAGTCGAAACCTAATTTCCACGGAGAGAAATGAAATTAAGTGTTTAGAATGCCCTGGAAATACCCGAGAAAACAATACGCAATCGTAAAAAAAATCAACTTCCGCTATTAGTTTTATCAATTTTTACCGCTTTACTTTTAAAATCTACTTTAAAAATATGTTCCGAATCCTTGAAATGGTATGTAATCTCAAAACCGTATAGATTACAAATCTTTTTTACGATTGCCAGCCCAAGCCCAGTAGATCTTATGGAATTCACTTCTCTATAAAATCTGAGGAAGAGTTTTTCGGGATGCAACAAAGCCCGTTCTCCATAATTGGACATCATTAAACTGTTTTCATTTACATCTACTGAGATTTTTTTTCCTTTGGAGCTATGTTTTATTGCGTTTGAAATTAGGTTGTTAATCAAAATTTCGGCAAGATAAATATCCATTGAAACAATTAGATCATTTTCTGAATGCAGCGAGATATAATCGATTTCGAGCTCCTTAAAGTTCTCTATTTTATCTGCCAAAAGCTTAGTAAAATTAACAGCTTCCACCTTTATGAATTGATTGTTATCAATTTTAGTAAGCAGCGTTATACGCTGGTTTAAGTGCTTAAGTCGTTGAATATCCTTCTGAATGGAAGAGATTTGTTCAAATTGTTTGTCATTAATATTGTGTTCATTAATTATATTATCAATCTTGGCCTGAATGATTGCCAAGGGAGTTTGCATTTCGTGGGAAACGTCTTCGGTAAACTGTTTTAAATTTTGATAGTCGCTCCTCACTTTTGTGGTGAGCAGATGTATTTCTTCCTTTAATTCAGAAAACTCCAAAACATCGCTGTCCACAAGCTCCAATTCTTCATTAGATGAAACTGAAAACTTTTTCATCTGCTCCAAGTTTTTGAAAAAGGGACTCCAAAGTTTGATACTTCTTGAGGTATTGAAGAAAAACAAGAACAGAAATGCCAAAACAAAAATAAAGACATAGGAAAGAACAATGGCAATAAGAATATCGCCCGATTCCACGACCAAATTTCTAATCGTAATCTGGTAAATTTTACCATCTATTTCTTCATAGGTAGAGAGTTCGTGAAATTTCTCCATCTCGTCCTGCGAAGGATCATAAATTATAGTATCCTTTAAAGTTTCTGGTCTGATAGTGTTAACGGTTTTTATTTCCGTTACCGGCGACAATGAAGAAACAACTTTATGGTTTTTAAGAGCATCTACCACCCGCGCCTCCGTAGAATACAAACTTTCTTCCACCTGATCTTGAAGGAGACTTTTGGTATAAAAATACAATATGATGGAGCTGAAAACTGTCAAGGCAAGCCCCGTAAGCAAAAAGGCCTTTGAGGTTTTCTTTAGGAGTTTCATTTTTTTATCCACGCCTATTCTTCTATAAATCTATAACCGCTACCGTAGGCTGTTTTTATATATTTCGCGCCTTCCGCGGTCAATTTTTTTCGCAAATTATTGATATGAACATAAATGAAATCGAAATTATCCAATAAGTCACTGTTATCGCCCCAAAGGTGCTCCGCTATGATTTCTTTGGAAAGAACCCTTCCTTTATTCGACACAAAAAACACGAGTAGGTCGTATTCCTTTTTAGTCAATGCCATCGCCTTTCCGTCAATGTATGCGGTTCTGGAACGGGTGTCGATTTTTATTTCATTGAATTCAATTAAGTCGTTTCCTCCATATTTCCCTCTGCGTAAAACGGCGTTTATACGCGCATTCAATTCCGCTAAGTGAAATGGTTTTGTAATATAATCATCGGCGCCTAAATCGAGACCTTCAAGCTTATCTGTCAGGGAATTGTTTGCGGAGATAATAATCACGCCGACATCTTTTCTTTTCTTTTTTAACGTTCTAAGAATGTCAAGACCACTTCCTGAAATCAAATTTATATCCAAAATGATTATATCGTAATCGTAAAGCGCAACCTTTTCAGAAGCTTCATCAAAATTTGATGCCACTTCACACAAGTTCCCGTCCCGTTCAAAATAGGTAACTACGGACTGCTGCAAGTCTATCTCGTCTTCGGCAATTAGATATTTCATCCCTATAAATTTAAGCGATAAAAATAACAATGAATTCTAAATGCAATCTAAAGTCAAAATTGATTCAGATTTGTGCTTTTTTCTTCGCTATTTCGGGGATTGTGGGTTTGCGGTTTTAGGCTTTCTTTGGTGGTGTTTGTTTGGTAAACTTGGGGTTTATGATTTTTTTGGAGAAATCTCTCAGCTTTACTTATATTTTTAGCTACTGATTATCAACTTTCTCCCCACTCACTATCCGCGAAACAATCCCCTTCTGACCTGTGAATTCAGCTATTATAACTCCAACTATATGGATTACGATAAAAGCTACTAAATAATAAATGCCGAGCATGTGAATTTCTTCCACTGGTTTTTTCCAATCTTTCGGTCCCCATTCTATCAAAAGTCCTGTAACTAACGATCCCACAACGCAGATATAAAAAATGATATAGGCCCATTTTTGAAATCTCACTTTCAATGAAAGATCTTTGGCCATTGGATTTTGAAACTTCATTGTTCCAAATAAAGGAAGTGTAAATCGGATACTGAACAGTCCAACTAAAACATAGCCAAGATAAATATGCCACTCCCACATGGGCTTACGTATTTGTTTTGCCATCAACACAATCTCGTCATAAGTCAAAGTTTGGTCGGTGCCTTTCAAATATTCTTGGATGATATCTGCCATATTGTATTTATTCATCCAAGTCAATCGCAAGAAGATTGTTATCAATAAAAGCAGAAATGTAATCGCTATTGCCCAATGGATAATTCTGTAAATTCTGGAATAATTTGTTGTTTCCATGATTGTTATATTTTTGGATTGAAAGTATTCTCGCAAATCTGATAAAACGCAAGGGTGCTTTTTCGTTTAATGTAAAAGTAATCTCGCAAAGGCGTCAACCCGCAAAGTTTCTCTTTCCATTATAATTGTCCAGTTCCCAGGCGGAATCAAGGGATCGATTTTGTTTTCACTCCCTAATTATCGCTTCTAAATTAAAGAACTGAAAACAATTAAAAGACTTAAGAGTGTTATTTTTATTCAACAAAGCGCGGATAGACGGGAAAGTGTTCGCGCAAAGCCGCTAAGTCGTAAAGTTCATTTCTTAAATTTTTAGTTTCATCTTCATCTTCAACTTCAATTTCAATTTCAATTTCTCAATGACTATGCCCCCCAGCACCTTCTTCCTGCAACAAAACAAAACCACCTTTGGTCAGAAAGACTGCATCTTTTTTGAATAGCGCAACGTTTTCCAAGGTAGTAAACCCATTATACGTTGCTCCTATTTTCACTTCTACAGGATGAAACTCATATTCTTCGCTATCTTCCTTTTCTAATAACAGCACATACTGTTTTCCATCCAATTCAACAATGGCGTCTTCAGGCAAGGCAAGTCGATTTTGAGTGCCGGTAACTATTTGGGCTTCCGCAAACATGCCAGCGGTAAAGTTGCTTTCATCCTTTTCGTCTATATGGCCGTGAACCATTGCTATTCGAGATTGTGGATTGATGGCGGTTCCGACCAAATGTATTTCAGCCTTAAAAATTTCCTTGGAAGCTTCGGGCACCGTAAATAGAATTTCCTGACCTTTTTTGAGTTGCAATAAATCCTGTTCAAAGACTTTCAGTTCTAAGTGAATGTGATCCGTATTCATAATTTCCAAAATCTTATCCGCAGGAGAAACATATGTTCCTGTATTTACATATACTTGGGTCACATTGCCATCAATTGGGCTGTAAATATTCGCCTGTGAAATAATAGTTCCCGCCTCCACAGCAGCCGGGTTGATATTCAACATCTCCAAGTTTTTCTTCAAACTGTTATTGCGCGCCATTGCGGTTTTGTATTCACTTTCGGCCTTTAAATAGCTTTTTTGGGAAGTAATCTTCTCCACCAACATTGTCTTTTGCCGATCATATTCCGATTTCAGATAAGAAAGTTGCCCAGCAGTCTCCAAATAGTTCTGTTGTATGGTGATAAACTCAGGGTTTTCGATGGTTACCAAACGTTGACCTTTCTTCACTTTATCGCCAATCAGCAAAGGAGTGTTTTTTATGTAGCCGCCCGCAAAAGAACTTATTACTGCCAAACTCTGCGGTGGCACGTCAATCATTCCGCTTGCGTGTACCGTTTCGGCAAAGGGTTTTTCAATCAAACTTCCCAATTCCATTTTAGAATTCGCAAACTGCGCTTTGGAAAGATGGACTAACTCACTCTTTTCCTCGGTTGAGGTCGGAAGAGAATCTTCTGTCTTCGTATTATTGCAGCTAAAGAAAACAAACGCACTTAGCAACAAAATTGGTTTTATATAATTCATAACTATAATTTTATAGGATTAGATAATTAATGGCGAGAACGGTTTGGTTGTAATTATTCAGATTCTCGAGGTATTGCAATTCTATTTCATAAACGTTTTCAAGGCTTTGGATATATTGGAAAAAGTCAATTTCCCCATTTTTAAAACTTCCATCGGCCGTTTTTAAGATTTCTTCTGAAAGCGATTGTCCTTCTTCCTCATAATACTGAAGTGCATCTTCGTATTTAGCAAGCTCCTTCAGCAACTGTACCCTCTTGGATGTCAAATGAATTTTGAAATCCGCAGCCTGCTGTTCGCTTATTTCCACCGCAATTTTTGAGGCTTGAATTTTTGAAGCGTTGCCTCCAAAAAGCAAGGGAATCTTCAAGCCGACTTGATAGGCGTACAAATTTTCATTCAAGGAAGAATTGCTTCCTAAGGAATAGGAAAGACTGATATCTGGCAGCAATTGTTGCTTTTCCAAACTTTGTTTTGCCTGAAAGAAATTGCTCCGATTTTGATAGTAATCCAATTCTGGATGTCCTTCCGAATCTGTGAGGTTTACGTCAAGTTTTTCCAAAGGAAGTATAGCCAAGATCAAACTATCCTTTGATTGGACAACGGTTTTAAGTCTTTCTATCGCAATCTGAACGTCCTCCTTGCTCTGCCGATAATCGGTCTCCAATTTACGTTGTTTTGCGCGCGCGGTTATTTTTTCTAGGTAATTGGTTTCCCCCAACTCAAATCTCCGTTGGGCTGCGTGGGCAAAATTCTGATACAGACTGTCCAGCTTTTTATAGACTACCTCCCTATTCTGTTGATATTGATAATCAAAATAAGCTGAAGCTACCATTCCTGATATTTTTCGCTGTTGCAGCTCAAATTGGCTGTTCTGCATTTCATACTGCTCCTTATTCAGCTTTCTTTGTGAAAAATAAACCGTCGGGAATAAGAAATCCTGCTGTACGCCATATTTTTCTAGCGGAAGATTATTCGGAGCGATGTTGTTTTCGTCGTACTCATAAAAGATATGGGTTTTATCGAAGCTAAAAGCACTGCCAATCAATGTCTCGGCTTCATCTTTCTGAAGTTCTGAGGCCTTTAGTCCAAGATTATTTTCCAAAGCCATTTGCTGTAATTGCTCCAATGACTTCGGATTTTCTTGCGCCATTCCTGAAAACCCGAGAAGTACTAAAACAACCGTTATTGGCAAGGTTTTTTTAATGTTTCTTCGTCTAGGATTCTTGCGCTCGGTATCAAAAATCGAAAAAAGAACGGGCAACACAATTAACGTCAAAACAGTAGCAGAAATTAAACCTCCAATCACAACTGTTGCCAACGGTCGCTGAACCTCAGCTCCTGCACTAGTGGATATTGCCATCGGTAAAAAACCAAGGGCCGCCGCCGAAGCTGTAAGCAACACAGCGCGTAAACGGTCTTTCGCACCTTGGATTATGAGTTCCTTCTTGTCTTTCATCCCTTCCTTTTTTAGTTCTTTGAAATGTTCAATTAACACGATTCCGTTTAGCACCGCAATTCCAAAAAGAGCAATAAACCCAACTCCTGCAGAAATACTAAAAGGCATATCCCGAAGCCAAAGGAACAGTACGCCACCAACAGCAGCTAAGGGAATGGCAGAATAAATCATCAAAGCTTCTTTTACTGAATTGAAGGCAAAATAAAGTAGAACGAAAATAAGCAGCAATGCCACCGGAACAGCCACCATCAAACGGTTTTTTGCACTCTGTAGATTTTCAAACTGTCCACCATAATCGATGGTATAACCCACGGGAAGTTTCACATTTGTATCTATCAGCGCTTGAACGTCGTCAACAACACTTTGCAAATCGCGGTTACGAACGTTGATTCCCACTACAATTCTTCTTTTGGTATCATCTCGAGAAATCTGAGCAGCCCCTTTTGAGTATGTTATTTCGGCAAGTTCCCGTAAAGGTATCTTGTCGCCAGTAGGCGTGTCCACATACAAGTTTTGAAGATTGGAAAGATCCTGACGGCTGTTTTCATCTAAGCGTAACACAAGGTCGAATCGCTTTTCATTCTCAAAGACGCTACCCATATTCATTCCTGCAAAACCCATGGAAATCATTTTGTTCAAATCTTCAATATTAAGACCATAACGGGCAATCTTGGAACGATCAAATTTGACGTTCATTTCAGGTAACCCAATCACTTTTTCCACAACAATATCATCGGCACCCTCAACATTTTCTAATAAGCTTTTTATTTCGTTGGCCTTGTTGCTGAGCACATCCAGGTCGTCTCCAAAAATTTTGATTGCAATGTCTGCCCTCACCCCAGTAATCAACTCGTTAAAGCGCATTTCAATAGGTTGGGTAAATTCCACTTCCATTCCGGGAATTATCGCCAAGGCTTCCTTGAATTTATCGGCCAATTCATTCTTACTCGTTGCGGAAACCCATTCTTTCTTGGGTTTTAAAGTGATAATAACATCACTCTCTTCCATAGACATGGGGTCTGTGGGTACTTCCGCAGCACCAATCCTGCTGACAACCTGATCTACTTCTGGGAAGTTTTCAATCAAAATTTGTTCAATCTGAGTGGTGATTTCGATAGTATTACTCAATGTAGTTCCCGTTTTCAATATCGGCTGGATCACAAAATCCCCTTCGTCCAAGGTGGGGACAAACTCCCCGCCCATTGTGGTAAACAGGTAGATTGTTCCTATCAACATAATCGCTGCGATTCCCAACACCAATTTTTTTGCTCCTAAAGCCCATCGAATGGAGGGTTCGTAAAGTCGGTTAACGAAATTCATTATTTTGACCGAAATATTTCTTGAGGATGGCACCGTAGGTTTTAAAAACAAGGATGCGGCAACTGGAACGTACGTAAAAGAAAGTATCATTGCTCCTACTAACGCAAAACTAAAGGTAAGGGCCATAGGTCGGAACATCTTTCCTTCCACGCCGCTTAATGAAAGAATTGGTATAAATACGATGAGAATAATCAACTGCCCAAAAATTGCGGCGTTCATCATTTTTGATGCACTTTCTCCGGTAATTCTATCCTTTGCTCCTTGACTTTTGTGGGATGAAAGCGCATTGAGTTTTAAAGCATTTTTATTTATTTGAAAAGCGACGAACTCCACAATAATTACCGCGCCATCGATGATAATTCCAAAGTCAATCGCGCCCAAACTCATCAAGTTGGCATCAATTTTAAACAGATACATCATTGAAAGCGTAAAAAGCAACGAAAGCGGAATAACCGATGCTACAACCAGGCCCGAACGGAAGTTTCCAAGTAAAAGAACAACTACGAAAATGACGATTAAAATTCCAAGAATCAGGTTTTCGGCAACTGTAGAAGTCGTTTTTGCAATAAGAACACTTCGGTCCAAAAACGGGTTGATATGAACACCTTCAGGTAGCGATTTAGCAATTTCGTCCACTCTAGCTTGCACGGCGTTGATTACTTTATTAGAATCACCACCCTTAATCATCATCACTTGGCCCAATACTTTTTCGCCTTCACCATTTCCTGTAATAGCACCAAAACGAACGGCACTTCCATATTCTACCTTTGCAATGTCCTTAATATAGATTGGAAAGCCATTCTCGCTTTTTACTGAAATATTTCTTATATCCTCTAAAGAACTGACAAGTCCCTCCCCACGAATAAAATAGGCTTGATTGGTTTTTTCAATATAACCTCCTCCTGACACACTATTATTTTTCTCCAGCGCCGTATAGATTTCCTGGATAGTAATCCCCATTGCGTTGAGTTTGTTGGTGTTTATGGCAACCTCATATTGTTTTAAATTTCCTCCCCAGGTGTTTACCTCAACAACCCCAGGTATTCCTGAAAGCTGTCTTTTTACGATCCAATCCTGAATGGTTCTCAAATCAGTTAAGGAATATTTGTCCTTGTGTTCCGGTTCTACGTCTAATATATATTGATAGATTTCTCCTAATCCCGTAGTAATGGGACCCATTTCTGGAGTTCCAAATCCTTCAGGGATTTTCTCCGATGCAGATTGAATTTTTTCCGCTATAAGTTGCCGGGGCAAATACATCCCCATATCTTCCTCAAAGACGATTGTAACTACCGAAAGCCCGAACTTGGAAACGGAACGGATTTCCAAAACCCCGGGCAAGTTTGCCATTTCCAACTCGACAGGATAAGTAATAAACTGTTCCATATCTTGGGTAGAAAGATTACGGGAAGTAGTAATAACCTGTACCTGATTGTTAGTGATATCTGGAACTGCTCCTATGGATAATTGAGTGAGGGAAAAAACTCCAAATCCGATGAGAACCAGCGTGAACAAACCGATGATCAGTTTGTTATTTATACTGAAATGAATGATTTTTGAAAGCATAATTAAATGAAACCTTTTAGAATTTCAACAGCCACAAGGCAATGTCGAAAAATGAAACAAGGATTATTGGTTTTAAGCCATCGAATTAATAGACAGCAATAAACCACCACAGTAGTATTTAGGAAAAGTAAACCCTAAACTAACTGTTATTTAATTATGCAATTTTTGGAGGTTGAAAGATGGAAGCCCTTTCAAGAAAGGAATAAAGATCTTGATAGTAATAATGGGGATTAGCAGTATAAATACCAACAGATTTCTCAATAGGAAATTGGTACCCAACCATAATTACTTCCGCCAATAAATGATTGCAGTTATTATGCTGAAACGGAAGCTTTTCGTGTGGAGATTTTTCGCCATTATGAGTATTTTGATGTTCCGTTTTTAAGTCTCCATAATGTTTCTCAAAAAAGGTAAAGAAATCATCTCCATATTCTTCGGAGTGAAACTGGACGTGCTCCACAAGATCCTTAAGCATAAAAACATCTGCCAATCCTAGCCCTACGCTTTGTATAAAGACGAGAAAGGAAAGCGATATGGCGACGATTATTTTCATTTAATTTTCAAATATATGGAATAAAGTTCATACCATTTATGACAAACGTCAGCAAGTAATTTGCTTTTCGGATTAAATCATTTTCCCAAACAACAATCTTCCAAAAACGAATTGTTTTTAATTCATCAAAAGTGACATTATTATTTTACAAAAGCAGTAACTTTTGTTACTGAGGCAAAAATAATTACCAATTTTATACTGTTCATCGCCAAGAAATTTTAACTTCGTACTAATTCCCTTTAATTATGATCATCCACGACTTCAGTAAAGAAAATTCACTTCTCAACCAATTTATTCGGGAAGTACGAGACACATCCATTCAAAAAGACAGAATGCGCTTTAGAAGAAACGTTGAACGTATCGGAGAAGTGTTAAGCTATGAAATGAGCAAGACCTTAGAATATAGTACTCAATCCGTAACAACTCCTTTGGGAGAAAAAACGGTAAATATTCCAAATTCTGAAATTGTTTTATGTTCAATCCTTAGAGCGGGAATCCCGTTGCACCAAGGAATTTTGAATTATTTTGACGGAGTTGAGAATGCATTTATTTCGGCTTATAGATACCATCCAAATGGAGGAGATAAATTTGAAGTTCATGTGAAGTATCTTGCCTCTCCTTCTATTGAAGGAAAAACCCTGATACTAGCCGACCCAATGCTTGCCACGGGAAAAACTTTGGAAAATGTTTTGAAAGCCCTCGAAAAACACGGAACTCCGAAACAGATTCACATAATCTCCATTATCGGGGCAAAACCCGGAATCGAACTTACAGATATGATTTTCCCTAAAAACACGCATCTCTGGATCGCAGCCGTTGACGATGCTCTTAATGAACGAGGCTATATCGTTCCTGGACTTGGCGACGCTGGGGATCTTTGTTATGGGCCGAGATTGGATTAGAAGACTTTAGTGGAAGATAGTGCTGGCTTTATTTCTCCCAAAGACGCGGAGGCGCAAAGTTGCTTCTTCTCTTGAATAATTTCAACTTCGATTTCAATTTCATTTTCGTCTTCCCTTCTTATATCGAAGGAAAAAACCTTCCTGCACGATTTTTGTATTCCAAATAGGATGGAAATTTTTCTAAAAGGCTTTTTTCTTCGTAAAGGCTTTTGTAATAAAATAGAAGAAAAAGTACAGCCGAAATAATCATTCTATACCCAGAATCACTGATAATAGCAAACCCAAAAAAAACTAAAATAATTCCCGTGTAAATAGGATGGCGAATAAATTTGTAAACACCATTTTCAATAAGTTTTGATCCCGGTAAAGGACTCGGAAACGGTGATAAATGGACATTGAGTTGCAATACAGCGACAAGCGTTATAAAGACACCTAAAATAAAGATGACCACTCCAAACCAAAATAAAATAATTGGAAAAAGAATTGTCAAGGATTCTATATCAAACACAAATGCAACAAAGAGCAAAAGTTGAAGCAGAACAAATAGTATGTCTTTAAGTGGAATTTTCAATTTAATTCTTTTACTTTCTTGTCATCTTTATAAAAAGCTCATTTCCCTCTCTCTGAGGAATCGAATTATAAGCAGTTTCCATTTTAACTATTAGAAATTTGTCTTCAAAAAGAGGTCGATATTCGCTTTCACTTCCGCCAAAAGGAGGTTTGTCTACATTTAAAGGAATGTTGAATAACACACCGACCAACTTTCCCTTAGGGTTGAGTAATTGATGGGTTTTTTCAACATACATTTTTCTAATTTCTGGATTAAGGGCACAGAAAAAGGTCTGTTCAAGAATAAGATCATAAGTTTCTTCGAGATCAAAGTAGTCGAGATGTAACAAATTCTTCTTCGGAAATGAAGGAACCCGTTTTGACAAGTTCTCAAGAGGAATACTCGAAATATCAATAACCGAAACATTTGTAAATCCTTTCTCAAAAAGATATTCTGCTTCATAGGAATTGCCTCCTCCTGGAATCAATATTTTCAAATTCTTGTTTGATAATTGATCGATGTATTCTTTTAAAGGTGTTGAGACATAACCAATATCCCAACCCGTATATCCACTCAAGTATTTCTCACTCCAGAAAGCTTCGTCTAATTTCAGTTTGTCCATAATACATATTATAAATCCCACTAAACTCTGACCATTCACTAGTCTCTTATTTTTCCACTAACTCAAAGAAAACAAGACGGTAAAAAGGATATAAAAGTCAAGCTGTCTTATTGTTTTGAGCGTAATCACTTTAGATTGAATCTATAAAGATTCAAGTGTTTTCAAAAATCAGTAAAGAAATGAATACTATACTCCAGCAATTTCCTTTATCTCCTCAATAATCCTATCCGCCAAAGAATCGGCTTCTACTTGTGATTTTGCCTCCGTATAAATTCTAATAATCGGTTCTGTATTTGACTTTCGAAGGTGTACCCAGTTTTCAGGGAAGTCTATTTTTACGCCATCAATTGTATTTATGTCTTCCGTGGAATATTTGGCTTCCATAGCTTTTAGAATTGCATCAACATCCAATTGTGGGGTTAGTTCAATTTTCTTTTTGCTCATAAAATAAGCAGTGTATTTCTTCCGAAGTTCACTTACTGTCATTTTTTCTTCAGCTAAAAAACTTAAGAATAAAGCAACTCCCACCAAGCTATCTCTTCCATAGTGCAATTCTGGATAGATGATTCCGCCGTTGCCCTCACCTCCTATCACGGCGTGGGTTTCTTTCATCTTTTCAACAACATTCACTTCTCCCACTGCACTGGCTGTATAAGTTCCGCCGTGTTTTTCGGTCACATCACGCAAAGCTCGGGAAGACGACATATTTGAAACCGTATTTCCCGGTGTGTTTCGCAGAACATAATCGGCCACGGCGACAAGCGTATATTCCTCGCCAAACATTTCGCCTTTTTCATCGACAAAAGCGAGACGGTCAACATCTGGATCTACAACGATTCCGAAGTCGGCCTTTTCATCGACCACCATTTTCATCAAATCGCCCAAATGTTCTTTTAGCGGTTCTGGATTATGCGGAAAATGTCCATTGGGGGTGCAATGTAATTTTATAGGTTCTACTCCCAACGCCTCCAACAACAACGGAATTGCGATACCTCCCGTTGAATTTACCGCATCGACAACGACTCTAAATCCACACTTTTTGATGGCTTCGGCATTTACCAAAGGCAAATCCAATATCTCGTCAATATGTATATCGATATAAGCATCATTTTTATGGATTTCACCGAGATCATCCACTTCTGCAAATTCAATATCGGCGCCTTCCGCAATATCAAGAATTTTTTGCCCTTCCGCAGCGTTTAAAAATTCGCCTTTATTGTTCAATAACTTTAAGGCATTCCATTGCTTTGGGTTGTGACTAGCAGTTAGAATGATTCCGCCATCTGCATGTTCCATTGCCACTGCCATTTCAACAGTTGGGGTTGTGGAAAGTCCAAGGTCGATAACGGTAATTCCCATTCCAACGAGGGTATTCATTACCAGTTGCTGCACCATTTCGCCAGAAATACGTGCGTCACGGCCCACTACTACCCTATAGTCTTCTTTGTTGCGCTGTTGTTTTACCCAACTTCCGTAGGCAGCAGCGTATTTCACGGCATCAATTGGAGTTAAGTTTTCGCCTTGTATCCCGCCAATAGTGCCTCGGATACCTGATATTGATTTTATTAAAGTCATTTTCTAAATCTATTTTTTAATTTCAAAAAGTAAAGCTCAAAGTAAGTATATGATAAATGAGCAATTAAAATTGTTCCTGCGAATATAAGAAGGTGCATCAAAATTATGGTTGAAATTTCATTAAGGTTTTGAAGGAATTCCAATTTCAAAAACAGAAAGACCACTGCATTTAAAACTATAGCGTGAAACATATAAATCCCATACGAAATACTTCCGAAGTGGTTCAAAATTTTACTATTCAGAATAACCCCTTTATTGTTAAAAGCCAGAGAATGAATAAAAAGCCCAAACAAAAGGCTTGTAAAAAAAGATTGAAGCCAAAGAGGTTCAAACATAAACCAATCCGTAATAAAATAAAGCACGCTAATAACACAAATTACCACAGGAAAAATCGCGAACCGTTTCAAGAACTCAAGCTTCTTCTCTTCTTCCAGAATTGCAATCACACCTCCAGAGAAAAGATAGAAAAATACGAAATTGAAGTTACGAAGAAACGGGAAGGCATCGGACCAGAACAGGATAAAATAACCGACCAATAAAATCCCCAATACCTTTAAAACCCACTTGACATTGACTAAAAATAGCAACGGAGCAATGATAAGATAGAACTGTTCTTCAATCCCGATAGACCAAAGAATTTCAATTATTCCGCCAGGTTCAAAGAGTTTTCCAAATACATTTGGAAGGAAAAATACATTATAAAACAATGCTTCTTTCCAAGTATAATTTATTTCGAAGGGGATATTTAAGAAAGGTAAGATTACGTTATAAAACAACAATCCAAAGCCTAAAACAAGATAATACAGTGGGAAAATTCTAAGGATTCTCCGAATATAAAAGTCCTTAATGGAGAACGAATTTCTGAGTTTTGCCCGATAAATAATCCGAATGATCAGAAACCCACTCAGTGCAAAAAACACATACACCGCCTCTACGCCACGATGATAAATTGGAAGCCCATCATAAAACGGTAGTCCTTGATTTCGTGAAAGTTGGGGTAAGTGAAAGAGTAAGACTATGGAAGCCAGAAAAAACCGCAATGGATCTAAATTCGGTAACCTATTCAATTTTCAGCTTTAGGAGTTCAAAAATACATATATTTATTGAATGAATTTTTTGGCACATATCTATCTCTCTGGCGACGCCGATGATGTTATCATAGGCAATTTTATTGCAGATGGCATCAAGGGAAAACGTTATCTTAACTATCCTTCGGGAATTGCCAAGGGCATTATTTTACATCGTGCTATCGACACTTTTACCGACGCACACCCAACAGTTCAAAAAAGCACGGCTAAGTTGCACGAAAACTACGGTCATTACAGCGGAGTGATTGTGGATATTCTCTATGACCATTTTCTGGCAAAGAACTGGAACCAATATCATCCACAACCTCTTGCTGATTATGTTCAGGATTTTTATGAATTACTCCGTAAAAACTTTACAACTTTACCCGCCCGAATTCAGCGAATGATGCCTTATATGATTGCTGATAACTGGTTGCTAAACTACGCCACCGTTGAAGGTATTGGCAAGATTCTGGCTCAAATGAACATACGCACAAAAGGCGTTGCAAAAATGGATCAAGCGGTAAGGGAATTGGAAGAACATTATGATCAATTTGAAATAGAATTCACTTCATTCTTTGAAGAATTGAGGGAATTCTCTAAACATAAATTAAACGAACTATGAACCTCAGCCATATTCTGATTCTCTTTTTAGTCCTTCTTTCCTGTAAAGAAAATCCAAAACTTCCAGTTTCAGTTCCGGAAACACCCATAGAAGAGGTAAAACCCACTATTTCTGATAGTGCTATGGTCGTGTCGGCGCGAGCAGAAGCTTCAAAAATAGGTGCAGAAATCCTTAAAATGGGCGGCAATGCATTTGATGCAATGATTGCAACGGAAATGGCTCTTGCTGTTTGCTTTCCGTATGCTGGGAACCTTGGCGGCGGCGGGTTTATGGTGTACCGCACTCAGTTCGGGGAAATTGGATCGCTTGATTATCGTGAAAAAGCACCACTTGCAGCCACAGAAAGAATGTTTTTGGATGAAAATGGGAATTTCCTTTCCGAAAAAAGTAAATCAGGAGCTTTGGCGGTAGGCGTTCCGGGAACAGTGGCGGGAATATTTGCTGTTCACGAAAAATTCGGAAGCCTGCCAATGGAAATAATTTTAAAACCAGTAATCGAACTAGCGGAAAAAGGATTTGTCATTACCGAACAACAGGCAGAGAGATTAGAGGAATTCAGATCTCAATTTATAAAAATAAATAACGGAAATTCTATCTATACCGAAACCTACAAAGCTGGAGATACCTTAAAGAATATGGCTTTGGCAAAAACCTTGGAACGCATTGTCGAAAACGGACGTTTTGAATTTTACGGAGGGGAAACAGGGGAAAAACTGGTTCAATTTCTAAAGGAAAAAGGAGGTATAATTACTTTGGAAGATTTAATAGCCTATGACGCGAAATGGCGCGACCCTACTATTTTTACTTATAAAGACCTAAAAATTATTTCGATGCCACCTCCCTCTAGTGGCGGAATTTGTTTAGCACAGATTTTAAAAATGGTTGAACCCTATCCACTTTCGGAATATGGCCATAACAGTG
>JBLWTS010000046.1:0-9561 GCA_048270045.1 Aequorivita sp. | reverse complement strand
CGCAGAAGCCGAACGGCGTGCTTATGCCGACAGAAGTTTCTATTTAGGCGACCCCGACTTTGTTGAAATCCCTGCTGATTCTTTGTTATCCAATGCTTATTTATCCCAAAGAATGAGCAATTTCTCTTTTGACGCCGCCACTCCTTCATCAAGTGTAAAGCAAGGGGTTATAATAGGTTATGAAAGTCCGCAAACCACGCATTATTCCATTGTGGATCCCTTCGGAAATGCGGTTTCTGTTACAACAACTCTCAATTCAGAATACGGTTCAAAATTGTTTGTAAATGAACTTGGTTTCTTTTTAAACAACGAAATGGACGACTTTAGTGCCAAGCCGGGAACTCCCAATGTCTATGGTTTAGTTGGTGGTAAAGCCAATGCCGTCGCGCCACAAAAACGCATGCTCAGTTCTATGACGCCCACGATAGTTGAAAAAGAGGGCAAATTGTGGATGGTCGTTGGTACACCTGGAGGTTCAACGATAATAACTTCAGTAGCTCAAACTATTTTAAATGTGTATGAATTCGAGTTGAACATGCAGCAAGCCGTCGATGCCCCAAGGTTTCATCATCAATGGTTGCCAGATGTAATTAGATATGAGTTTGAAAGGTTCCCTAGAGAATTAATTACTTCCTTAGAAGAGAAAGGATATCCCGAAAACACCAAATCTGACCCGATTATTGGAAAAGTAGATGCCATTCGTGTTTTACCAAACGGCAAGCTGGAAGGTGGCGCAGATTCTCGTGGAGATGATACCGCGGCGGGATATTGATTGTAGCTATAAACAAGAAACAAGAAACGCTTCGCTACTGGAATCAAGAACGAAGACGGTTTCGTTATTGGGAACAAGAATCAAGAAACCAGTTTCAAACATCTTATAATTCTTCTCAAATCCACAAAGTTCGTCTAGACTATTCCTAAGCTCAAAATGGAATAAATATTAACAATCCCAAAAGCACTTGCTCTCCTTAATTTCGGTTCAATTAAGTACCTTTGCAAACTATGTCAAAAAACGAGGATTTTATTGAAGTACTGGGGGCACGGGTTCACAATTTAAAGAACATTGATGTTCGTATTCCCAGAGACAAACTGGTTGTAATTACAGGCCTTTCGGGCAGTGGGAAATCTTCCTTGGCATTCGATACCATTTATGCAGAAGGTCAACGTCGTTACATAGAGACTTTTTCGGCCTATGCGCGCCAATTTCTAGGAAGTTTGGAGCGCCCGGATGTGGATAAAATCGAAGGGCTTTCCCCTGTAATCGCCATCGAACAAAAAACCACGAGTAAAAGTCCACGCTCTACAGTAGGTACAATAACAGAAATATACGATTTTCTTCGCCTCTTTTATGCCCGAGCAAGTGATGCCTATAGCTACAACACCGGCGAGAAAATGGTTAGTTATAGTGATGAGCAAATAAAAGATTTAATTCTCGAAGATTTTGCCGATAAAAAAGTGAACATTCTCGCTCCAGTAGTTCGTTCCCGAAAAGGACATTACCGAGAGCTTTTTGAGCAAATTGCCAAACAAGGTTTTGTGAAAGTGCGGATAGATGGCGAAGTGCGGGAAATTATAAGCGGGATGAAAGTGGATCGTTACAAAAATCACGACATTGAAATTGTAATTGACCGCCTCAAAATACCTTCAAATTACACTGAAAATGATTCTAAGGAAAATCTCGATAAACGTCTGTCAGAATCCATCAACACCGCAATGTATCACGGAGATGATGTATTGCAAGTTCTCGATAACGACACTGGAGAGGCTCGTTATTTCAGTCGTTCCTTGATGTGCCCGAGCTCAGGGATTTCGTACCCCAATCCAGAGCCAAACAACTTTTCGTTTAACTCCCCAAAAGGCATGTGCCCAAGGTGCAAGGGCTTAGGAAAACTTTATGAAGTAAATCTTCAGAAGCTGGTTCCAAATCCAAAACTTTCAATAAAACAAGGAGCTTTGGCACCCCACGGACCACAAAAAAGCAACTGGATTTTTAAGCAATTGGAACTGATTGCCGAACGTTTTAATTTCAAGTTAACAGATCCTTTTGAAAGTATTCCCAAGGAAGCAAAAGAAGTGATTTTTTACGGGGGAAATGAAAAAGTTGAAATCTCCTCAAAAACCTTGGGGATTACCCGCAATTATAAAATAGATTTTGAAGGCGTTGCCACCTTTATCCAAAACACTTTTGAGGCGAACGAATCCACCTCTTTAAAGCGATGGGCAAAGGAGTATATGGATAAAATCCCTTGTCCAGAATGCGGAGGCACTCGATTGAGGAAAGAATCGCTTTATTTTAAAGTGAACGGTAAAAACATTGCTGAATTAGCCAGTATGGACGTGGTAGAATTGGCGGCATGGTTTAAGGATCTTGACAAAAATATTTCCGAAACCCAGTTGAAAATCGCTTCTGAAATCATAAAAGAAGTCCGTACCAGACTCCAATTTTTAGTCGATGTAGGGCTTACCTATTTAGCTTTAGACCGAGGTTCAAAGTCGTTATCTGGAGGAGAGGCACAACGAATTCGATTAGCAACTCAAATTGGTTCCCAACTTGTGGGTGTGCTTTATATTCTAGACGAACCCAGTATTGGCTTGCATCAACGCGACAATGAACGGTTGATTCATTCCTTGAAAAACCTGAAAGACATTGGAAACTCCGTACTTGTGGTTGAACACGACAAGGATATGATTGAAAGTGCTGATTATGTAATAGATATTGGTCCAGCCGCAGGGCGACTTGGCGGCGAGATTGTGTCTGTGGGAACTCCCGAGGAAATCAAAAAACAGGACACCCTAACGGCAGATTACTTAAACGGAAAGAAAAAAATTGAAATACCTGAAAAACACAGAGAAGGAAATGGCAAAATTCTGAGCCTCAAAGGTGCCACAGGAAACAATTTAAAGAATGTTTCAGTGGATTTCCCTTTGGGCAAAATGATAGGCATAACAGGGGTTTCAGGTAGTGGAAAATCAACGCTTATCAATGAGACGTTGTATCCCATTTTAAATGCTTATTTTTTCAATGGGGTCAAAAAACCAATGCCTTATAAAAAGATTGAAGGTTTAGAACATATTGACAAAGTAATAAATATTGATCAATCGCCTATTGGTCGAACTCCTCGAAGCAATCCAGCTACTTATACAGGAGTGTTTTCCGAAATACGGAATCTTTTTGCAATGACCCCAGAGTCCTTAATTCGAGGCTATAAACCCGGTCGTTTCAGTTTCAATGTAGCGGGAGGAAGGTGCGAAACCTGTAAAGGGGCTGGTCTCCGGGTAATTGAAATGAACTTTCTACCAGATGTGTATGTAGAATGTGAAACCTGCCAAGGAAAGCGTTTCAACCGTGAAACTTTAGAAATAAGATATAAAGGAAAGTCTATTTATGATGTGCTGAAAATGACAATCAATGAAGCTTCGGAGTTTTTTGAAAACATTCCGAAAATATTCCGTAAAATAAAAACCATAAAAGATGTGGGATTGGGTTACATTACCCTTGGCCAACAATCAACTACCCTTTCAGGTGGAGAAGCACAGCGAATTAAATTAGCTACTGAGTTGTCCAAACGAGATACCGGCAAAACCTTTTATATCTTAGATGAACCCACTACTGGGCTTCATTTTGAGGATATCCGCGTATTGCTGTTAGTTTTAAACAAATTGGTTGATAAAGGGAACACTGTACTTATTATTGAACACAATATGGACGTGATAAAAACGATGGATCACATCATAGACATTGGCCCAGAAGGCGGAAGAAAAGGCGGAAAAGTCGTGGCCATAGGAACTCCCGAAGAAATTGCCAATCACAAAAAAAGCCACACCGCCCGATTCCTTAAAAAAGAATTACTTTCGTAGAATTGGAATGGGTTATGAGTAATGAATTATGAACAATTTCAAATCAAGACTTACCAATTTTAACACTGACTACGGGTTTACTGATTACCGAATACTGAACACCGAACACTGAAAAAGAAATAATGAGAGACGAACAAATACCAAAAAACTGGAACGCAGTAAAAACCAATGATTCTTGGGCCATTTTCAAAATAATGGGAGAATTCGTTAGCGGATATGAAAAGATGAGCCGGATTGGCCCCTGTGTATCTATTTTTGGTTCTGCGCGAACAAAGCCAGATCATAAATATTACAAATTGGCTGAAAGAATCGCCAAAAGGATTACCGAAAATGGCTACGGAGTCATCACTGGCGGAGGACCAGGAATAATGGAAGCCGGAAACAAAGGAGCGCATCTAGCTGGGGGAACTTCAGTAGGACTGAACATTACTCTCCCTTTTGAACAACACGACAACCCATATATTGATAGTGACAAAAGCATTGATTTCGATTACTTCTTTGTGCGAAAGGTAATGTTTGTAAAATATTCCCAAGGCTTTGTAGTAATGCCCGGGGGGTTTGGAACATTGGATGAATTGTTTGAAGCTTTAACCCTCATTCAGACTCATAAAATAGATAAATTCCCTATTATCCTTGTGGGTACGGAATTCTGGAAAGGGCTTTTTGAATGGATAAAAGACACACTTTTAACCGCTACCAACATCAATGCCGAGGATTTGGATTTAGTGCATTTAGTAGATACCGAAGATGAAGTACTTGCCATTTTGAACGACTTCTACAATGAATACAACCTGAGTCCAAACTTCTAAACTGCCATTTTAGAGCAATCATTTTTTTAAGGCACAGCTAAACGGCTAATTGGATATTCCATAGTATCCTTCAAAAATAAAAATATTAAAGACAGATGAAATTTTTCAAAAACACAATTCAGGTACTATTTATTCTTTTCGCTCTTGGCGTCAACGCTCAAGGCACCATAAAGACAATGGTTTACAATGTTTTGGATTTTCCTACTGCCTATCCACCAAACAGAGCGGAAATTCTTCGCGATATACTCAATGAATACGAGCCAGATATTTTTATGATATGTGAACTTCAGAGTGAAGATGGAGCGAATCTTATTCTGGATATTTCCTTAAATAGTGAAGGAGAAATATACCAAATGGCACCATTTGAACCCAGTCAATCTGGCGATCCAGATCACCTGCAAATGGTTTACTACCGAAAGAACATGTTCACTCTGCAAAATTCGGAAGCAATAGCAACTCCTGTACGGGACCTCAATTATTACCAATTGAAACTAAATACAGCAGACCAAGAAACTGATCCTGTTCTTTTTGATATTTTTGTCACCCACCTAAAGTCTAGCCAAGGAACGGCAAATAAACAACTCCGATTAGACGCGGTTCAAATCCTCACAAACAAATTGGAAACAATGGATCCCAATTCGCACGTGCTTTTTGCTGGAGACATGAATTTCTACACCCACAGTGAACCTGCTTATCTAGAATTATTAAACCCAACAAACAATATAGTTTTTGCAGACCCAATAGATCGGCCAGGAGTGTGGCATAATAAACCCGAGTTTCAAGACATCCACTCACAAAGTACTCGTATTAGTTCAGGACCTTTCGGAGCAGGAGCTGGTGGTGGTCTAGACGATAGATTCGACTTTATATTTATCTCTGAAAACATAAAAACTGATCCAAAACTTAAATACATTCCCGAGACCTACAAATCCTATGGAAATAATGGAAACTGTTTCGATAATAGCATCAACAGTCCGGATTGTAGTGGAGATTTCAGTCAGACTTTGCGCGACAATCTTTACAATATGAGTGATCATTTACCAATTGTAATGTCGTTAGAAACCAACAAACAAATTGTTTTGGGTAAGGAAGACTACACCCGGAAGATTTCTATGAATTTGGAGGCTACGGTGGTCAAAGAAAGATTAAAAATTCACTTGGGTTCAAATGTTTCCGAAGAAGTTTCGTTTGGAGTATATAATATTATTGGGCAAAAGCTTTTGGAACACCGATCCGTAAATCAGCAGTATATTTCAATTGATGTCAGCCAACTTTCCAATGGTATTTATTATTTAAAATCGAATCTCCCAAATTCACCGACATTTAAATTTCTCAAGACTTCTTGATAGCCAGATGTGTTTTTTATATTATTCTTTTTTGTTGGGCATTTCAAGGAACAGCGCAGCACACTATAACAATAGATGCCACCTTAAATCCTGCTAATAAGACCATTTCAATAAAACAAAAAATAACGTATCAAAATACCTCCAACGATACTTTAAACGAAATCTATTTTTTTGATTGGGCAAATAGTTTTTCCTCTAAAAAAACACCGCTCGCCAAGCGATTTGCTGAAAATTATGAAAGTGCCTTTCACTTTGAAAAAGACAGTGACCGAGGAAGAACCGATATTGAAAAAATTTATGGAGAATCATCTAATCCACTGCAATGGCAACGGGGAGAAAATGTTGACATCTTAAGAATTATCCCAGACACGCCTTTACTTCCGGGTTCAAGTTATTCCTTCAACCTAGAATATACAGTAAAAGTGCCAGATAATCGTTTTACTCGTTTTGGCGTGGACAAAGCAAACAATTATAAACTTCGCTTTTGGTATATTTCACCAGCAGTGTATGACGGAGAATGGCAGGTATACAGCAACAAGAACACTGACGATCTATATCTAACACCTTCAGAATTTTCCATTGCAATTCATTATCCAAGAAACTACACCCTCACTTCAGATCTGGATTTAGTCTCGGAAGCTCCCACTCTTGGTACGAGGCGACTGAATACGTCCATTCTATCAGGAAAAAATCGCATGAGTGTCGATCTTTTCATTGAAAGAATCCCCAGTTTTGAAAGTATAGAGACAGACAAAACGACCGTTGTCACCAACCTACAAAACAGCAAAATAACACCCCCAGCAAAAGCCTTAGTCGTCGACCGAGTGGTGCATTTTTTGGATTCCAAACTTGGGCCTTATCCCTTTGAAAAAATCCTCATTAGTGAAGCCGATTATAAATCCAATCCCGTGTACGGGCTTAACCAACTACCCAGTTTTATCAGTCCTTTTCCAGATGGTTTTGAGTATGACATGGAACAACTAAAAACCATTTCACGGCAGTATATTAACAACACTTTTATTTTAAATCCGCGGAAAGATTATTGGCTCCAAGATGCTCTTCAGATTTATCTGATGATGGAATACGTGGATATCTACTACCCGAATATGAAGATTATTGGAGGTTTGAGCGATTGGTGGATAATTCGATGGGCACATTTGTCGGAGCTTGAATTCAATGACCAATACCCGCTTCTCTATCTAAATATGGCGCGCAATAACATCCATCAAGCCTTGACCGTTCAAAAGGATTCGTTGTTGAAATTCAACAAAAACATTGCCAACGGCTATTACGGTGGAAGTGGACTCAAATTTCTAAATGATTATTTAGGCGATGACCTCGTTGAGAGCACTATCAAAGAATTTTATTTAGAAAATAAGTTAAAGCCCATTAAAACAGCCGATTTTGAATCTGCCCTTTCCAAAAAAACTTCACTTCCTATCAATTGGTTTTTTGAAGATTATGCTGACACGCGCAACACGATAGATTTCCGAATTAAAAAAATAGAAAAGCACGTCGATTCGCTAAGAGTATATATTAAGAATAAAAGAAAAACGCAACTTCCCGTTTCTGTTTATGGACTCAACAAAGACAAAGTTGTATATAAAACGTGGACAAAACCTATTGACAGTATAATTTCAATAACAATTCCATCAAAAAACATTGGGCAGCTTGCTCTCAATTATGAAGGGGAAATCCCTGAATACAATCGCCGGAATAATTTTAAAACCGTCAACGGACTACTTAACAAACCTATACAGTTCCGACTAATCCAGGATGCGGAGGACCCAAATTATTCACAGGTCTTTTTTATGCCACTTTTTCAGTACAATCTTTATGACGGCGTGTCGGCTGGAGTACGCTTAAACAACAAAACACTATTAGCTAAACCTTTAAATTACAGCCTAGCTCCGCAATATGCTACACGTTCCAAAACCATTGTAGGTAGTGCATCCATAAGTTACACCCAACCCATGGATGAGGGCAATCTGTATGCAATGCGATATGGGTTTGCAGGAAATTATCACTCTTATGACTACGGTCTTTTTTACAAGCGATTTTCACCCTACCTTACCTTTTCTTTTCGAAATCCAGATTTAAGAAACAATAAAAAACAGTTTATCAACCTGCGAAACGTAAATGTGCATCGTGACGACAACCCGAATGACGTAAAGCAAGATCCAAATTATAGCGTTTTCAACATGCAATATGTGTATTCCAATCCAAACCTGATAAATTATTTCAGGGGAGTAGTGGACTACCAAATCTCCTCAAAATTTAGCAAGCTGTCCACTGAAATACAATACCGGAAATTGTTTTTAAACAATCGTCAGCTCAACCTCCGTTTATATGCGGGAGTCTTTCTCTTTAACGATAACCGTGAGGGTGAAGATTTTTTCAGTTTCGCATTGGATAGACCCAATGACTATCTTTTTGATTACGATTATTACGGCCGCAGCGAAAGTTCGGGCTTGTTCAGTCAGCAGTTAATTATTGCCGAAGGCGGTTTCAAATCACAATTACAGCCAGCTTTTGCAAATAGTTGGATTACCACCGTAAATGCAAGCACCAATATCTGGAGATGGATTTATGCTTATGCTGATGCAGGCTTAGTACACAACAGTCACAAAGGAACTAGTGCCGTGTACGATAGTGGCATCCGAGTTAGTTTGGTGGCAGATTATTTTGAATTGTATTTCCCAATATATTCAAACCTTGGTTTTGAACCAGGTTTACCTAATTATGATCAAAGAATTCGGTTTATAATTACTTTAACCCCAAAAACCTTGTTGGGTTTATTTACCAGAAAATGGTATTAAAAAATTTCAAAAATCCGAAATCCACGAATCCCAAATCCCGAATAACAAATCCCAAATTCAATGCAACTACTAAACAACTGGCGAATTATACTCCTACTCTGCTTAACATTAGGTCTTGCTCCCTTTTTCCCGGAACCCCATATCTGGGGGAAAATAAAATGGATTGCGGGCGGAGCAGTGGGAATGAAAGCAGCCGACTGGTTTGATGTTTTGCTTCATGGGTTTCCGTTCATTCTGCTTTTACGGTTATTAGTTTTGGAGGTTATAAAAAGTGCTGAAAACGAGAAGCCAAAATAATCGGGAGTAGCTAGGTCGGAATTCATTTTGAATAGCTTCATAAGATTTTTACTGATGGCCGTTCTTTCATAAAGCATGGAATCTATTCGTTCTCTAAAAGTTCGAACATTCCATTATTCAAGTTTGCACATTTCTATGTAAAAGTTCTTTTTCACTTTGGATTTCTATCTTTTCGGTAAATCTTTTATGCGTTTGTTTTTCATACTCATCTTTGAAAAACTCCTGTGCCCAAAAATCCTCTTGTTCTCCTTGATTTCTAAAAGGTGGTTTTAATTCCGAATCCTGTTCTGTAGTTATATTTTCAGTTTTAATTTTTGAAATACAACCAACTGCGAAAGTCAGAATTAATATAGAAACAATAGCGTCCTAAACGATTAAAAAAGAGAAAGGAGTTTTGTTCCGCAAAGTTACCTTTGTGGTGCAAACACAAAA
>JBLWTS010000045.1:0-26106 GCA_048270045.1 Aequorivita sp. | reverse complement strand
TCTTCAAATTCCCAGTGGCGAAAAGCATAAAAACATAACCACTTGTCTCAACGTTTGGGAGCAACTTTCGAATAAAGGAGCCGACAGAAATAGTTTGATAATCAACCTAGGCGGTGGAATGATTACAGACCTTGGAGGTTTTGTAGCTTCCACTTTCAAAAGAGGAATGCCCTTCGTCAATGTCCCTACAACGCTATTAGCAATGGTAGATGCTTCAATCGGCGGAAAAAATGGGATAGATCTTGGAAAGATAAAGAACCAAATAGGCACTATTAATTTGCCCGAAATGGTGATTATTGAAAATTCCTTTCTCAATACTTTGCCAAAGCGACACATGATTTCAGGTATGGCGGAAATGCTGAAACACAGCCTGATTCACAATGATGAATCTTGGAAAAAAATCAGTTGCACAGAGCCCACCAATCGTCCGGATTTTGAGGCACTAATATGGGAGTCTATCGGTATAAAAAACGAAATTGTCGCACTTGATCCGTTGGAAATAAACCTAAGGAAAACCTTGAATTATGGTCATACACTTGGCCACGCCATTGAATCTCACTGCTTGGAAAACTCTGAAAGAGACCCTCTGTTACACGGCGAGGCAATTGCCATTGGAATGATTTTGGCGACTTACCTTTCAACTCAAATTCTCGATTTCCCTGAAAATAAATTAAAGGAGATTTCGGCAAAAATCTTATCTGTTTTTCCCAAACAAATTTTCTCACAAATCGAAATTGAGAATGTCATTAACCTACTTGTTTTCGACAAAAAAAACAGAAACGGAAAGGTGCTTTTCGTACTTCTATATGATATTGGAAAGCCGAAGACGGATTGCATTGTTGGTAATGATTTGATTTCCAATGCCTTTTTGTATTATAAAAAATTATGAAAATTCTGTTTAAAATATTTTTAAGTGATTAATTTTTGAATAGTTTTATACCCAAACTAAAAGAATTTATTTAAATGAAGCGCATTATTGTTGACTATCGGAAATTGACTCCCGAAATACTATCACTACTGGTGGAAAAATATCCTGACGGGTACGACGACGACCATGTTATCACTTTCAAAAACGCCAAAAACGAAACGGTTGAAGCTGTGGAAGTTAAAACAGAAGATACGATATATTTGGTTAAAGTCAGTTCAAGATTAGAAACCTCTATGGCTAATTTTGACGAAGACGACTATGAAGATGCAGATTTCCACGAGCCTATCAGCGAAATACCTGAAAAGCAAAAGCTTGACGAAGAGGAGGAATAAAACTTATTAATTATAAAAGAAGAGACTTAATTGTCTCTTCTTCTATTTATAAGGAAAATCTTTCAACAAATAGGCGTTAATTCACGTTCACCCATACTCAGACTTTACTCTTGGTAAGCTCAAATCTGGGAGCAAAAGAATTTCAAAATGTATGCTTTTCCGAGGCTAAAAATCTAGCGATTAATTGTTCTCTAATTTTTGAGCTTTTGCTTTATCCTCCTCTACTTTCTTCTTATATTCCCGTAGCTCCTCTATTTCTCTTTCGTACGACAACGCTGCGTTATCACTAGGTTCAATCTTTATATTTCGATGTAGCGCCCAATTTACCGTAAACTCGGCTCCAAAAAATAGAATGAGACAGGTATAATAAACCCACAGCAGCACCAGAACCAAACTTCCTGCTGCCCCATAGACAGAAGCTGGATCCGATTGGGAAAAATAAAACCCAATCAAATATTTTCCAGTAAGGAAAAGTAGGGAAGTTACGAAACCTCCAATAAGATTTGTTTTCCATTTGATTTTCACATCTGGCAAAAGCGTGAAAATGGTTGCAAAAAGGGCGGTTATAATAATTTGAGAAAAAATGAAATTCAAAATTATTACCAGGGTTGAAGACAAATCGGCATAATAACCTTCAATTAAATCACTAAAGGCATTAATTATAGTGCTAATAACTAACGAGATAAGCAGCAAGAGCCCAATAACCATCACCATTCCAAAGGCGATGGCCCTACGTTTTAAGGTATCCAGCAAGGTGTTTTTCTTTGCCCGGACGCTCCAGATATCATTAAGAGCCTTTTGTAACTGAAAAAACACTCCCGTGGCCCCAAAAATTAAAACCCCAATTCCAAATATTATAAACAGGAGAGAACTCTCCGACAATGCAGAATTTATAATCATTGCTTGAATTAAATCGGCACTTCCTTTCCCAATCAATCCACCTATTTCGGAAGTAATCCTACCTTCAACAGCTTCCTTTCCGAAAAAAACTCCCGCGAAATGAACTGTGATAATCAGTAGCGACGGTAAGGAGAAAAGAGCATAATATGCTATAATGGCACTCTTAGCCCAAGGATCATTTTTGTCCCAACTTAAATAGGTATCTTTTAAAAGCTTGAAAAGTTTCATTTTAGATATCGTTCCTTAAGAATATTACAATGATGAATTTCGTGGCCACATATTATAAATGCAATAGCTCTAACAGAAATTGGGCTTTCGTTTGCTATTCCAACTTGGCACAATTCTGTATCGTTGAAACTTCCAAATAGTCTAATGGTGGAACTTCTCGTTGCAATATAATCCTCAATTAAGCTTTCGTGTGTTTTAAGATTAGCACCTGCCGAATCAGCAAATAAATTTTCATCAAATCCTGGAAGCAAAGCATTCCTATTTCGGGCAATTGTCAGGGCGCGGTAAGCAAAGACCCGTTCTGTATCGATCATGTGTTGCAAGATATCCTTTGGCGTCCACTTGCCTTCCATATAGCGGTAATCCCATCTTTCTGAGGGGAAATGTTTAAAAAAACCTGTAGTCTCCAACAATCCCTTTGGGATAGCCTTTGATAGAGGGATATTTTCTAAAAGACCTATATAATGGGCATAATAGCCATGATATTCTGTAGGTGACAAATCTGATGGTACCATTTTAATATTTTTTAAATAAAAAAAGCCTTTACGCTACGCAAAGGCTTTTAAATGAATAATCAAAGGACTAAATAGTGCTAAATATTGAATGCAATAATCTTTTTTTATCGTTAATGCTCTCTTCCATTGAAATCATTGTCTCTGTACGGCTAACACCTTCGATATCGTCTATTTGATAAATAATATCCTTGGCATGAGCGGTGTCCTTAGCTCTTATTTTACAGAAAATATTGAATTTCCCTGTGGTAACGTGAGCCACCGTAATAAAAGGAATTTCACTAATACGCTCCATAACAAACTGAGTTTGTGATGTTTTAAAAATAAAAACTCCCACATAAGCGATAAAGGAATAGCCCAATTTATCATAATCCACCATAAGAGTAGAACCTGTTATAATTCCCGCCTCTTCCATCTTTTTTACTCTGACATGAACAGTTCCCGCAGAGATTTCAAGCTTTTTAGCAATATCAGTAAAGGGGATACGTGTGTTGTCAATTAACAGATCCAGAATTCTGTGATCTGTATCATCTAATTTAAATTTTGACATAATACTTTATTTTTTGTGCAAAAATAGATACTTTTCACAAACTAGAAAACAAATCACTGAAAAATGATCCCCAATTGTCGAGAAATGTCTATGATTTCCACAACTTTAACACCAACTGTTAAGGTTTTATCACTTTTTGTTAATATTTCAATAGCCAGAGCATCTTTGTCTATATGTCCAAAAATATCATCCAATTCACCAATTTGATCGACGATGGGCTCAAAAGCAATAGTGCCTTCCTTTAAAACCTCGTTGTATTGTATTGCAATATCTTTTATGGTAGTTTCTTTTCCTAATTTCACATTCCGAATAATACAATCCCTATAGTTTTTTCGGTTTTCAGGAATATTAAAATATTCCAGACCGCTGGTATAACTTGAGTCTCCAATCAATTCAAAATAAGCGCAAAGAGCATAAAAGATAAATTCCCGTGTTTTTTCACGCTGGTAATCATCTTTATAATGCCCAGCCTCAAAAAGAATTGTAGGCACTCCTGACATTTGAAATGTGTCGCCAACACAAGCGGGGTTGAAACTGTCGTCATAGCGCCCTACTTGTCCAGGTATAAATTTTTGAAGACAATGCTCCATCTTCACAATCCCCTCCATTGCAATCTTTCGTGCGTTGGTCATTGAACGGTCCTCATCAGCGGCAGGAGCTAAAAAGGATACCGTGGCAGACAAGCCATTATCCAAACCATAAATCGTTCGCTGATCGTGCATGTTTAAACAGGCATTAGGCTTCAGCATGTCAAAAACAGCGCGGAGACAACGACTTTCGGACTGGGATAGATTTTGGGCGTCTCGGTTAAGGTCAATTCCTTTGGCATTTTCTCTGGCATATCGTTTGGCTCCATCAGGATTCAAAATAGGAATTACATAAAATGTATAAGTTTTTAAAAATCGTTGAATCTCCATTTGAAAATATTTTCGCTGTCCTAAAAACTTGAAAAAATCAAAAAGTGCCTTGGTTGTGGTAGTTTCATTTCCATGCATTTGAGACCATGCCAAAACGGTGTTTTTTCCAGTCCCAATTTTAATCATAGGAATATTTTTACCATTCTCGGAAACTCCCGAATCGCTTATTTCAAAAATTTTGGCATAACTATCTAGAATGGGTTTTACCATTTCTAACGTAATATACCTTCCACTCAAATACGTTTCAAAATTGCCGCAATACCAGTCTTCTATTTTCATAATATTTCTGTGTTACAAAGTTAAACAATGAGTTGTTTACAATTGTAATCGGTTTCTTTTGCATTTTATGCTTACAGTAGTAACCATGCGACGGTATGTCGGCGGTAAAAACCCACAAAATAATTATCATGTAAAATACTTGGCATAAGAAATCCTTATTATCAGTTGTTTATACTTGTTTATATGAATTATAAGTTTAAATTATATTGATCTTTTCAGAAAGTATTTTTGATTAGAACCGATAATGCTATACATTTGTAAACATCAAAACTTTTTCAAATTTGTTACAATGTTAAACAGTAAGGATTTCTCAAAACGGCTGCAAAAAATCTTGGATTTTTACGGATTGACCGCTTCGGCCCTTGCTGAAGAAATCGATTTTAACCGTTCCACCATCTCTCATTTAGTTTCTGGGAGGAACAAACCGAGCTTGGAATTTGTGATGAAACTCCTCCAAAAATTTCCAGAATTGGATATGGATTGGTTGGTTTTGGGAAAGGGCCCCTTCCCTATTGACGACAATTCCAAACATCTTGAAAATCTTTCAAAACCAAAACCAATTCCCGATTCTCCAAAAATTCCTGAGAATTATTCAGACAACAAAGTTAAGTCCATACCTATTTCCACAATTAAATCCGAGCGAGGAGAAATTGATCGAATCGTTATTTTCTTTAAAAATGGAACTTTTAAGGTGTATGAAAACTAGCGAGGCTTTGTCGTTAATTTTTCCGAAATTCGCATAAAATTTTTATTATGCGTTTTCTTTATATTTTAGGGCTTTGCATGCTGCTTTCGGGATGTTATGAAAAGGAAAGAAACTGTGCTGATTTTAGAACTGGCAGTTTTGAATTTGAGGCCTTGTCTGGCACTGAAGTCTTCAAAACGACAATAATCCGTAACGACTCTATGGAAATAGATTTCTTCAAGGGAAAAACAGACACCTCTTCCATTCGCTGGATTAATGACTGTGAATACGTTATTACTAAAATGCACCCGAAAAATCAAGCTGAAAAAAAAGCGATTTTAATCAAGATCCTAACCACTTCAGAAAACCAATACACATTTGAATTCAGTGAAGTAGGCAACACGAAATCCAGTAAGGGAGTGGCACGTCGGGTTCAAGAAAAATAATTCCCCCTATAAATTCGTTTATAATTCCCGTTATCCTCTTTTTAAGAGCTCGTTCTGCTCCTCCATAAGTTTTTCAATATTAGACAAAAGCTGAATATCTTTAGGCGTTTCAACGGTTTTGTCATGTGGATCATCGGACTTTCTCTTGAAACGATTTAAAAATTTCACAACCACAAATATGGTAAGAGCGATAATGAGAAAATCAATCAAAGCTTCTAGAAGATTCCCATAACCGATAGCAATTTCCTCAGTAACATCCGTGGCCTCCCGTAAAATATATTTTTTATCTGAAAGATTCACCCCTTGCGTAAGCAATGAAAGCGGAGGCATTATGATCATTTTGACAATTGTGCTTATCACATTGTTGAATGCCGTACCAATCACAATCCCGACGGCCATATCAATCATATTTCCTTTTATAGCGAAATTTTTAAATTCTTGGTAAAATGATTTCATACTTTATTGAATATTATTTTGGCTCATTGAAGTGTAAACCTCAAAGAAGTAAAAGTTTTTGTAATAAGAAAGTTTAATTTCTGAAAGACTTTTCAAAAAATTTAATAGAAGAAACAAATTTAATAAACTTAAGATTATTTATAAATAGACGGTTTCAATTAGTCGCATATCTTGACGGATTAAATCTTCAAACCCGTCCAAAAATGCGGTCTTTGGCTAATTGCAAAACCATTTGAAATTGATCGTCAATGTTCATTTCAGAATTGTTGATCTCTATGGCATCAATAGCCTTACGAAGTGGAGAATCTTTACGATTGGAGTCTATACGGTCCCTATCCTCCAGGTTCTTCAAAACATCTTCAAATTTAATATTTTCTCCGCGTTGTTGAAGCTCCTTATACCTTCTCTGAGCACGTTCCTGAGCGGAGGCATTCATGAAAATTTTTAGTTCGGCATCTGGAAAAACCACGGTACCTATATCACGACCATCCATAACAACAGCTTTTTCACGGCCCATTTCGTGTTGCTGGGCAACCAACTTAACCCTTACTTCAGGGATCGCAGCAACGGGACTGACAAATTCGGAAACTTCAAGATTTCGAATTTCGTTTTCCACGTCACGTCCGTTCAAGAAAATATGGGCTTTCCCCATTGTGTCATTTCTCTTGAATTGCAATTGTAAGTCAGGCAAAGCAATTATTAATTTCGCTTTATCGAAGTGTTTCGTAGAAATGATTCCTTCCTCCATGGCGTATAGCGTCACGGCGCGGTACATTGCTCCACTGTCCACATAAACATAATCCAAATAATCAGCAAGTTGCTTTGCTAAGGTACTTTTTCCCGTGGAGGAATAACCGTCAATGGCAATGGTAATTTTCCTCATATAACTAATTTGCAGATATTTTTAACTTAAACAAATATGGGGGATTTTATCACTGAAGGTCTATGTTAACTCCAAAAAAACTTGAACTTGCGGCCGTATTATATTTGGCGTACGAATAACTCAACCTCAGTTTATTCAATTTTATTGAAAACCCAGCACTTAGGCCGGCAAAAGCACGTTTCTCCTCTATACGTAATTCCGCTCCACGTCTGAAATTGTAACCCAAACGGAGATTGAACCCACTTTCAGGAAACAACTCGAGCCCCACAATCATGTGCCTAAAGGTATTGTCTAAAAAATTAATATTCTCCTTGGTAACATTGCCTTCGAGATCGGTCTCTTCTCGTGCTGGATTTGAAAAAGCGACATTCCACTTTTGCATATTCTCCAAAGTAAAGTGCCAACGAATGGGAATATTTTCCAACGTTTGTGATATCCCAAATAGCAATTCAAAAGGCAAGGGTTCGTATTGCTCGTGATATGGAGTAAATTGAGTTCCAATATTTCGGGCTACTCCTGTAATATTGAGATCCCAGTCTTCATAAACATACATTATTCCAATATCCACGGCTCCTCCGAGAGAAGAATATTGTTCCAATCTAGAGGAAATAAATTTCACATTCAGCCCAACATGAAAATTTGTATAAGGTATATTTCGAGCATGGCCAAAAGACACGGCCACTTCACTCCCACTAAAACTGTTGGTAGGATTTCCCGACTCATCATATCCGTCAAATTTTCCATAATTTACATAAGTGACCCCTGCATGAAGTACCTGTGTACGTCGATCCCAAAGATAGGCATAGCCAACAGTTCCGTAATTTACATCTCCTATGTAATTGGTGTAATTTAAGGAAAGTTGGTTGTCCATAGCGGCATTAATACTCGCAGGGTTCCAAATTGCCTGAATAGGGTCGTAATCATAATTTGTAAGCACTTTACCTCCAAGGGCCGCCATTCTTGGATTGTTCACCAAATTGAGAAATTGATAAGTTGACTGACCGCCGACTTGTGCAGTACCCGTGGCTGATAAAAAAAATAAAACTAATAATATTCTATAGGCCATGGGCGCAAGTTACCGTAACTAAAATCTAAAACGAAAGTAAGTATAATTTATTTTCATTAACTTGGGAATGTAGGGAAAAACAAAAGAAAAACGGATGGGATTTGAAAAAATAATTTTTCAGGTCCCATCCGTTCAAAGTTAATAAACATCTTAAAACGCCAAACTTAAAATTTCTTTGCGTTTTTTACCTTCTCCTTTGTTAAGGCCACCTCAAGAACTTCGCTCATATCTTTTACATAATGGAATGTAAGTCCTTTTAGGTATTCGGGTTTAATTTCATTTATATCGGATCTGTTATCCTCGCAAAGTAGAATTTCCTTGATATGGGCACGCTTGGCGGCCAATATTTTCTCTTTTATTCCACCTACGGGAAGAACTTTTCCTCTGAGGGTAATTTCGCCTGTCATTGCGATGCTTTTCTTCACTTTGCGTTGTGTAAATAACGAAACTAAGGAAGTTAGCATTGTAATTCCAGCACTTGGACCATCTTTTGGCGTAGCACCTTCTGGCACGTGGATGTGGACGTTATAGTTCTCAAAGATGTCGGGAGAAATTCCCAACAAATCAGCATTGGATTTAATATATTCCAAAGCAATTGTTGCCGATTCCTTCATCACTTTTCCTAAGTTTCCAGTCAAGTTTAAATTACCTTTCCCTTTCGAGATAGTAGATTCAATGAATAAAATATCGCCTCCTACACTAGTCCAAGCCAAACCAGTTACCACACCTGCAACATCATTGTTTTCATATTTGTCCCGCTCCATCTTCGGGGATCCAAGAACCTCCACTATTATCGCATTTGTAACTTTTTTGTCATACTCTTCGTCCATTGCAATTTTCATCGCAGCATAGCGAACCATTTTTGCAATTTGCTTCTCCAAGGAACGCACACCGCTTTCACGCGTATAACCTTCTACTATTTTTTCAAGTTGCTTCTTCGGAATCTGCAATGCATCTTTGTCCATTCCGTGTTCCTTCAATTGCTTAGGCAGTAAATGCCGTTTGGCAATTTCTACTTTTTCCTCCACGGTATATCCCGTGACATTTATAATTTCCATTCTGTCACGTAGGGCGGGTTGAATGGTGCTCAGGCTGTTTGAAGTTGCTATAAACATCACTTTTGAGAGATCATAGCCCAATTCAAGAAAATTGTCATAAAAGGAATTGTTCTGCTCTGGATCCAAAACTTCGAGCATTGCTGATGATGGATCGCCTTGATTGCTTGCAGAAATCTTATCTATTTCATCCAAAACAAAAACGGGATTGCTCGTGCCCGCTTTTTTAATGCTTTGAACAATTCTACCCGGCATAGCTCCTATATACGTTTTTCGATGCCCACGAATCTCAGCTTCATCTCGAAGACCACCTAGAGACATTCTTACATATTTTCTTCCCAAAGCTTCGGCCACAGATTTCCCCAATGAGGTTTTCCCTACTCCTGGAGGACCATAAAGACAAAGGATAGGAGATTTCATATCATTTCGCAATTTTAAGACTGCCAAATATTCAATGATTCGTTTTTTTACATCGTCCAAACCGTAATGGTCGCGATCCAAAACTTTACGTGCCCGTTTTAAATCGAATTTATCTTTGCTATACTCGTTCCACGGCAAATCCAGAAGCAAATCCAAATAATTCCGTTGAATGCTATATTCCGCTACTTGAGGGTTCATCCTTTGCATTTTGGACAATTCCTTGTCAAAATGTTTCTGGACATCTTTATTCCATTTTTTCTTTTTAGCCTGCTTTTGCATCTCCTCAATCTCCTCTTCTACCGTCGAACCTCCAAGTTCTTCTTGAATGGTACGCATTTGTTGCTGAAGAAAGTATTCTCGCTGTTGCTGATTGATGTCGTGCTGAACCTTAGACTGGATGTCGTTACGCAACGAAAGTTTTTGAATCTCGATATTCATATATCGAAGAGTTTCAAAGGCGCGATCTTTTAAATTGTTTATCTCCAACAATTTCTGTTTCTCCTCTACTGAAATATTAAGATTGGAAGAAACGAAATTGATTAAAAAACTAGAACTTTCTATATTTTTTATCGCGAAAGCAGCCTCAGAAGGAATATTTGGACTTACTTTAATTATTTGAAGCGCCATTTCCTTAATGGAATCAATGATTGCTCGAAATTCATCACTCTCCTTTTCAGGTCGTGCCTCTCCCACCTCGCGAATTTCGGCAGTCATATAAGGCTGCGTTTTAAGAACCTCGACAACTTCAAACCGTTTTTTGCCCTGTATAATCACAGTAGTATTTCCATCAGGCATTTTCAATACACGAAGAATTTGGGCTACTGTTCCAATAGTATTGATGTCATCAATACCTGGTTCCTCTTCAAATTCATCCTTCTGGGAAACTACACCTATTATCTTGTTGCCCTTATTAGTTTCATTAATAAGTTTGATGGACTTGTCTCTTCCAGCCGTAATTGGAATTACCACTCCTGGGAAGAGAACGGTATTTCGCAAAGGCAAAATAGGAAGTGTTTCAGGAAGGTCTTCTTTGTGCATTGCATCTTCGTCTTCCGTAGACATGAGTGGAATGAATTCAGCATCCCCTTCCAAATCATGAATTGACAACTTGTCCAATAATGTTAATTTTGATTGAGCCATAAGTTTATTTAAGACATTGTGTCACAAATGAAAGCGACTACAATGTATTGTTTTTGATATTCGATTTCTAATTCATTAAAACACATTGAAACCTACACGGTTCAGTGTTCTTCTGAATATGTATTTCAAGAGTTATGCCAGTTGTATCTACAGTACACAAACATTAGCATTGGAACAAATTGGGAATGCTTTCGGTTTCAGAACAAAAATAATAGCAAAAAGATGATTTTAGTAATAAATTTTGAGGCTACTCCGAAAAAATGAGGTCCAGAAAATACTTCCAATTTTCCTAAGCTTAGGAGAATTTGCTAAAATTCAAGAAACTTATTAGAATTCTACTTTCGAAAAATGACGGGAGTTATACATTTCGGAATGGCATAATTTAAAACAATAAAAAAGCCGACTTTGCAGTTTGCGAAGTCGGCTCAATACTTTTTAAAGATTGTTATTCCAATATGGCCATAAATTCACCCGCAGTGACCTGATAAACGGTGGGATCTTGTCCCGCAACATCTTTTGCTGTATAATTGAAAGTTCCTTCAATAATTCCAGCTTGAAAATCGTAGTTCGTAATCACCATGCTACCCGACTGGGATACGTACGGAATGGAAGTTCCCAAAACGGGGGTGTAAACCGCAACTATTTCATTTCCAACAGTTATTTCTGGCCCCATATCAAAAGTTCCCACGGTAATAGTGGCAGGAAAACTAAGTTCCATTTTTTGATTTCCAACAATGGTTGTCAATATGATTCTTGGATATTGATTCACAACATCCCTTGAAATTTCTACAGTTTCGGCGGTATAAGAAGTGCCGTCAATTTTGGCAGTGAACCTATTGTTTGCTCCTGGAATACCTTCAAAATATACCGTAAAACTACCTTCGGTCACTTCTACTACAGTAGTATCTTCCCCCAGAGGGTCAGTTCCTGTGAAGCGGAAAGTTGCCTTCAATATTCCTGCAACCAAATCAAATTCCGTAATTGTAATTCTACCCGGATTTGAGGTTAGGTTTTCTCCTGAGTCATTGTTTCGGTATAAACCAATAAGTTTAGTGCCATCAGATAGAGACTCCATATTAAAAGTTCCAACCCCTAAGGATCTTGGTATGTCCAAGCGAATCAAATCGCGATTGGCTGTCTTTGCTTCAATTTTTATCATCCGAACGTTCGCATTAATCGGTTCGGTAACAGAAATGGAATCAGCGACAAATCCCACTCCATCCACTTTAGCAAAAAATTCGTTTTGAAAATCAGTATCTCCGTCTCCATCACCATCCCCATCTCCAGAATCATCTATTATATAGGTAATGGTATTGAAAGATCCATCGCCAATTACTATAGTTTCCATCACTGGTAATCCGTTTCCATCGAGAACTGGATTCCCTGAACCGTCCAATTTAATTCGGACACCCGTAAAACCGAATGTACCAGTAACGGTCTTCGCCGATGTATTTATTTCTGTAATTTTCAATTGTCCAAATCCTCCAGCATTTGCTGTAGACACATACGGAAGGGTGTTGGGATTTCCATCTATATAAGTTCCGAGGTTCGAGCTAACGCCATCCCAGTTTAAATTAAAGGTTCCCACTTCAGCATTTCCTACTGAAAGGCTGATACTTTCGCCATTGGATTTGGTTCCCGTTAACTTTAATGTATTGGTACTGGTAAGAACTGCAGTTATGGACTCAGCCGTAAATTGTCTGCCTGCTACTGACGCAATAAATTGACCAGATTCAGCTCCACCTTCACCTCCACCTTCAGGAAAATTACCTACAAGAGGTTCATTTTCGCAAGAAACAAATTGGAATGCAAGAAAAAGTAAAAGCATTCCATTTATAAAATATCTTTTTTTCATTACTAAGTAGTTTGGTAGGTAATAACCGCAAACTTAAACAAAAATTGTTTAATTGGTTTTATTTTTTGGCACTCTTAATAGTAAAAAAACACCTGACAAAAAGAACACGACCAAGAATAAAATGGAATTTCGCATACTGCCAGTTATTTGATCAATAAATCCGTAAAGGAGCATTCCTATTACAATCCCTATTTTTTCGGCCACGTCATAAAAACTAAAATAGGATGTAGTATCCTTGGTTTCAGGAAGAAATTTTGAATAAGTGGATCGTGATAATGACTGTATTCCACCCATGACTAAACCGACAACTCCTGCCGTAATGTAAAACTGAAGTGGTACCGTAATAAAATATGCTACTACACAAATAAGCACCCAGATAACGTTAATAACAACTAACACTGGAATATTTCCGAATTTCTTGGATGATACCGAAGTCAATTCAGCCCCTAAAACCGCCACCAACTGTATTATTAATATGCTTAAAATCAACCCAATTGTTTTTTCATCACTTCCGCCCCAATCAATTTCCTGTTCCCCGAAATAGGTCGCGACGAGCATCACCGTTTGCACAGCCATACTATAAACAAAAAACGCAGACAAGTATCTCTTTAGTTGAAGGTTTTCGGAAAGCGATGCATAAACTCCCTTTAATTCTCGGTAGCCGTTTAGCAATATTTTTGTCGTTACTTTTCGATCGCTTTTATTTCCCTTAGGCAAAAAATGAAAAGAATATTGACTAAAAATTATCCACCAAACTCCCACGGTAACAAAAGACCATTTCATGGCGCGCATACTCGCTCCACCGCCTTCCCCAAAACCGAACAGTTCTGGTTTCATTACCATTATCAAATTAAATACTAACAAAATTACACTCCCAATGTAACCCAATGAATACCCATGACCGCTGATTTTGTCCTGTTGTTCCGGAAATGCCACATCAGGCAAATAGGAATTATAAAAAACAAGGCTGCCCCAAAAGCCTACCAACCCGAAAAAGTAAAATGTGAGGCTAAAAAGAATGCTTTCAAGACTGAAAAAATAAAGTCCCATACAAGAAAAGGCTCCGAGATAGCAGAAGAATTTCATGAAATTCTTTTTGTTGCCCACATAATCTGCGATTCCTGAAAGCAAAGGCGAAATAAAGGCAACCCACAAAAATGCCGCTGCCGTTGTGTAGCTTATTAAAGGAGTACTTCGAATATGCCCACCAAAGATGAGAACCGTTTCTACATTGGCTGTTTTAAAAAGAGCTTGATAATATATAGGAAAGATTGCCGAAGCGATTACAAGACTATAAACGGAATTTGCCCAATCATAAAACGCCCAAGCAAACAATAATTTTTTACTTCCTTTGGCTAGTTTGGACATAGATGATCTTCCGAATTTGGGGTACTAAACTAATAAAAAATCCCGCTTTACACGGGATTTATTCTTAAAATACTTCTTCAGAAAATGTCTAAATAACTATTATTGTGTTTAACAAAAAACCAAGACAACATTCTCACCTTTCTATTCCTAGTTATTTATCAACTCCCACAACATTTTGCCAGATACTTGATGAGGTTGTTCCCTCAATTGACAAAACTATTTTTGAAAGGCCGTAATACCAAACTTTCGTGCCTCAGCTTTTGCAGCTGGAGCCCACGATCTAATATTCTGAATACGAGTGCTACTAGAAGGGTGGGTACTCAAGAATTCTATGGGTGCGCCTTGTTCCTTAGCCTGCATCCGTTCCCAGAGTTCTGCTGCCGCAATTGGATCATATCCAGCGATTGCCATAAGAGTCAGTCCTATTTTATCCGCCTCAGTTTCGTGGCTTCTACTAAAAGGTAACATAACCCCAACATTTGTTGTTACTCCATAAGCAGTATTAAACAATTGTTGGTTTTCCGGATTATTTGCGAGAGCTATATTTCCAGCTACGGCTCCTAATTGCTGTATCTGAGCAGCACTCATTCGTTGTTGTCCGTGATTGGCAAGAGCGTGAGCAACCTCGTGCCCCATAACTGCAGCCAAGCCTGCTTCATTTTTAGTAACTGGTAAGATACCTGAATAAACTACTATTTTCCCTCCTGGCATACACCAAGCGTTAACTTCTGGGCTTTGAACTAAATGATATTCCCATCGATAGTCATTCAAATATTGCCCGTATCCGTTTGCTTTTAAATATCTTTCTGCCGCGGCGGCAATTTTGTGACCCACTTCATCTACCATCCGAGCATCTTTAGTGTTTTTAATTACTTTATTCTCCGAGAGAAATTGCTGATATTGCTGAAAAGCCATCGGTAAAATCTCTGAGTTAGGCACCAATGCTAAGGTCTGTTTTCCTGTAAAAGGATTTGTTGCACAGCTGATTGCAAATATTACAACAGCCAATAGGGATATCATTGTTTTTAATTTCATAGTTATGGTTTTAAAAGTTGTTAAATTTATAGATATAATCCCAGTCGAAGTATTAAAGTTATTCTAAAACTCTACTAAATTTATAATTGGAAGAAGGGTTTCAGGAAATCAGTATTCAGTAAATCAGTAGGTCAGTATTCAGTAAGTCAGTGAATCAGTTATTGAGCTATTGAGTTATTGAAACTCGTCTAAGCGGTAAACTTTAGTCTTTAATTAATAGAGAGTTTGGCTCAAAGCGATTAAATTTAGCCTTTGGCAAAAGTTGGAACGACTTTTGCAAATTTGAATTTAAACTCTTAAAAAACGCAATTATGAAAAAAATACTTCTATTTCTAGCTTTGTCCTCTACTGTTATTTTTTCTTCATGTGAAGGTGAACCAGGACCTCCGGGGATGGATGGAGGTTTAGTTTACGCACAAGTTTTTGAAACAAATGTAAGGAGCTATCAATATGATTCAGCCTACAACCAATTATATTCTTCTTTGTTCTCTTACCCTTTTACAGTATATGAAAGTGATGCCGTCTTGGCGTATCGCTTATCAGGTTCTGATAATAGTGTAAGTCCTCCTGCTGATGTATGGACCCAATTACCCCAAAGTGTTTTCTATAATGATGGTACAGGCGATTTTTTTCAATACAACTTTAATTACACCTTTACGAGTGTGCAATTTACTATTGAAGGAAACTTCCCACTTTTAAATATTGATTCTAATGATGCCAGTGACCAAATATTTAGAATAGCCGTGGTCCCAGCCGAATTTGCAAAAACAAATCCTTCAATGGAACAAGTTTTGGAATTAATGCGAACTACCGATGGCAAGGTTCAAACAATTGAACAATAAAGATGAAATATTTAACTATCATAGTTGTGTTGAGTGCGCTGCTTTTCAGTTGCAACTCTCCTGCGCAGAAAAGCAAAGTGTCAGACAATCAAACCTATAAAGTTGTAAAAACGGAATCCCAATGGAAGGCAGAGCTATCTTCCATTGCCTTTAACGTGATGCGTAAGAATGGTACGGAAAGAGCGTTTAGCAGTGAATTGAATGACAATCACGAACGTGGCACATACGTCTGTGCTGCCTGCGGCACTCCTCTTTATGAAAGCAAACATAAATTTGATAGTGGAACAGGATGGCCAAGTTTTGACAGAGCCATAAAAGGTAGTGTTTCCCATTCAACAGAAAAGCAGATGGGATATTCGATAACCGAGGAACATTGCGCCACTTGTGGAGGGCATTTGGGACACGTTTTTAATGATGGTCCAAAAGAAACAACCGGCAAAAGACATTGCATCAATGGCGTTGCCTTAAAATTTATTCCAGAAAATGAACAATCCAAGTAAATATCCAGTCAACAAATCAGAAGCCGAATGGCGTGAGGAATTGGATGAAAAACGCTACCACATTTTACGTGAAAAAGGTACCGAATATCCCAGAACTGGCGAATACAATCTACATTTTGAGAACGGCACCTACGTCTGTGGCGCTTGCCACACGCCTTTATTCAAAAGCGATCAAAAGTTTGAAAGCAGCTGCGGTTGGCCTTCCTTTGACGATGCTCTTGACGGCGCCATTGAGTTTGTGAAAGACACTACCCACGGAATGTTGCGCACCGAAACCCTATGCGCCAACTGCGGCAGTCATCTGGGCCATGTTTTTAACGATGGGCCCACTGAAACTGGCCAACGATATTGCATCAATTCCCTTTCTTTGGATTTTAAAAAGAAATAGTTTTTTAAATTGCTTTTCCATCCCTAAAACGGGCTTAACTTTTGTATGTTAGTCAATTTTAATTGACTTGGATACTAGGGTTGGTCCATTTTTTTTAATTGCCCTTTCGTAATTTACAGAAATCTGAAAATAAACAAACCGCATCAGAAATTGATTGCTAAGAGTAAGTTTTTCAAACATGAATGATTAATTCCTATGAATGAATTTAATTGTTGGTTTGGGCTTCGGAAAAAGATTATCCTTAGAAACCCCATTATATATAGTCCCTACGGGACTTAGTATATGAAGGGGGGCTCTGTTTTCCTAACTATATTTAATGCCTAACGGCATAATGCTCCAATGGGGCAAATTACTGGTAGTTTTCCTACCTAAATATTTAATGCCCAACGGCATAATGCCCCAGTGGGGCAAAATATTGGAAGTCAGCAAAAAACGTTTTAGTTAATGTCCCGTAGGGACATAATATGATTTTTAACTAGACAATACTATTTTGGAATTTGGAATTTGGAATTTGTTAATTGGAATTTCATCTTTTTCCCTTTGTATTTCGTAAATTCGTTCCCTCAAAAGATTTACACATAAAAGCAAGAAATGAGCAAATACGACTTAATAGTTTTAGGAAGCGGCCCAGGAGGATATGTTGCCGCCATTAGAGCCTCCCAGTTGGGGTTAAATACCGCCATCGTTGAAAAGGAAAACCTCGGAGGGGTTTGTTTAAACTGGGGGTGTATTCCTACCAAAGCACTTTTAAAAAGCGCACAGGTTTTTGATTACCTCAAACATGCAGACAGTTATGGCCTTACTGTAAAGGAATTTGATAAAGATTTCGGAAAAGTTATAGACAGAAGCCGGGGCGTTGCGGAGGGAATGAGCAAAGGCGTGCAATTCTTGATGAAAAAAAATAAAATAGACGTCATTGAAGGGCTTGGAAAATTAAAGCCAGGAAAAAAAATAGACGTTGACGGAAAAGAATATTCCGCAGACCATATTATTGTTGCTACGGGAGCACGTTCCCGCGAATTACCTAATTTAAAACAAGACGGGAAAAAAGTAATTGGCTACCGCGAAGCCATGACGCTTAAAACGCAGCCAAAAAGCCTGATTGTTGTAGGAAGTGGCGCCATCGGTGTTGAATTTGCACATTTCTACAATTCAATGGGTACAGAAGTTACCATTGTTGAGTTTTTACCAAACCTTGTACCTCTTGAGGACGAAGATGTTTCAAAACAATTTGAACGTTCCTTTAAAAAAGCAGGTATTAAGGTGATGACCAACTCTTCGGTTGAGAAGCTGGATACATCTGGAAAACTGGTAAAAGCTACCGTAAAAACTAAAAAAGGAGAAGAAATTTTAGAAGCTGAAATTGTGCTTTCCGCAGTTGGAATTATTTCCAATCTTGAAAATATTGGTTTGGATGAAGTTGGAATTGTCACCGACAAAGGAAAAATTATAGTAAATGATTTTTACCAAACTAACATTCCCGGATATTACGCCATTGGCGATGTAGTTCACGGCCCTGCCCTAGCCCACGTTGCTTCCGCCGAAGGAATTACTTGTGTTGAAAAAATTGCTGGTCTAAATGTAGAACCTATTGATTATGGAAATATCCCTGGTTGTACCTATGCTAGTCCCGAAATTGCAAGTGTCGGCATGACAGAAAAACAAGCCAAGGAAGCTGGGTATGAATTGAAAGTTGGAAAATTCCCTTTCTCTGCTAGCGGAAAAGCAAGTGCTTCTGGTGAAAAAGATGGTTTTGTGAAAGTTATTTTCGATGCTAAATATGGGGAATGGCTAGGCTGCCATATGATTGGTGCCGGCGTTACCGATATGATTGCCGAAGCAGTTTTGGGAAGAAAACTAGAAACCACAGGCCACGAAGTCCTAAAAACTATACACCCACATCCAACTATGAGCGAAGCCGTTATGGAAGCCGTGGCTGATGCATATGGGGAAGTGATTCACTTGTAGACGAGACGGGAGACGGGAGACGGGAGATAAAATTAAAAAAACCGCATTTAGTTGCGGTTTTTTCATGCATTATTTCGACTTTTTTGGTTTTTCAACACTAACAAAATCGTGCTTCTTTTTCAGTCCTGAGTCGTGACTCCCTTTAATCGTGGTTCGTGATTCCCTTAAGTCGTGCCTCGTGTTTCCCTTCCCTCTTGATTCGTGGTTTCCTTTAATCTTGAGTCGTGATTCCTTACAGTCTTGTTTCCCCCTTTGGGGGTTAGGGGGCAAAACTCTGCAAAGCCAACTCATAACTTTGCAACCCAAATCCAACAATTATCCCTTTTACGTGCGGAGCTATATAACTTTTATGTCGAAAAGTTTCCCTTGAAAAGGTGTTGGATATATGCACTTCTACCACTGGAGTTTTAATAGCGCGCACTGCATCGGCTATGCCAACGGAAGTGTGGGTATAGGCAGCTGCATTTAGGATAATCCCATCAAAGTGATACCCAACCTCCTGTATTTTATCGATCAACTCACCCTCAATATTCGATTGAAACTGGAAAAGCTCAACTTCTGGAAATTTAATTTTTAAATTTTCTAAAAGATCTGTGAGACTTTGGTCTCCATAGATATCATTTTCCCGCTTTCCGAGCAAGTTTAAATTGGGACCGTTGATGATGATGATTTTCATATCGCAAAAATAAGTAATAAAAAAAGCAGGAACCTAAATTCCTGCTTATAAAAATTAGAACGAATCTAAGCTTAGAAAGAATATCCTGCTGAAACTTGGAAGACGTTACTTTGGTTTTTAGAAGAAATTGTAATTCCCGAGGAATCAATATAATCATCATTGACATTCATTAAACCTTTATTATAACGAATACTAAAGAAAACTCCCATATTAAGTCGATAAGAAGCTCCTATTCCAATAGCAGTATCAAATGTATTGTAACGATCCTTTATATCCTTATCAGCTTGCTCAGCTGAAACTAAAACTCCAAAAACTGGCCCAGCTTCTGCACTTAATCCATCAAGAAAGTAGTATTTGGCTAAAACAGGAACTCGAATGTAATCTAGTTTTATTTTATAATCGTTTCCTCCGTAAAGACCTATTCCTCCAATACTAAGGTCTGATCCCTCAGAAGAATACAATAGCTCTGGTTGTAAAGCCAATTTACCCATTAAAGGGATCTCAGCCAAACCACCAATGTGAAAACTGGTTCGAGAACCGAAACTTGTACCAGCAAAACTATCGCCTCCTAGGGAAGCAAGGTTAAGACCCAGTTTTGCCCCCAAACGGAATTCCTGTGCTTGGGAAGTTGTAATTGCGAATACTGCAAAAGCAGCAAATAATAATACTTTTTTCATAATTTAGTTATTTAAAGTTAATTAGAACAAATTAACGAATTATTGGTATTATTTCCAACAAAAGCGGACATTATCTTGACCGAACTATTTGGCGGAAAAATAGTATAATATCAAAAAGTAGTAGAATTACAAGCAGTAAAAGTGGGATTTGAGTTTAAAACCCATAAAAAGGTTATAATTAAACATAGAACCACTCACTTACCATTAAATTCTATTTCGAATTCTCGGGCTTTCAGACTATCAAAAAGAATGAATTTTGGCGAAATTGGCCACTACATCCCTAAACAAAAAAATAACCGCCTCATTTTATCAATGAAGCGGCTATTCTAAACAACCTAACCAATTAAATAATAGAACATTTTTACTTTTTCATAGCAATTGAATATTCAAATTATTCTCTGTAAAGATACCCATCCTTGTTCATTCAAAATGTTAATAGGTTAAACAAAGTTTTGTTAAAGTTTAAACGTATTTCTTATAATTTTCGACAGTAATTTTTGCTCCCAAATCGTTCATTAAATTATAAAGTCCGAAGAAGGTTCTATTGATATAAAGAAAATGTTTTGAGCCTCGATTTCCATTCATTTTTCTTATTTCAGTATCCTTGGAATATTTTGCGCTCAGTTCGGCAATCTTTCCAAAGAATTCTTCATCAGCAAAATCAAAATATTCATTGTGAAATGGCTGTGTAAACAAACTTAGCATTTCGAAAAACAGCTCAGAGAAAAACTTTGTTTCCTCAGGAGAATCTTCCTTTTTTAAAATTTCCAGCGCATACATCTTTTCCATAAAAATCTCAGGATTATTGATATTTTCAGGCTTGGCAAGTTCAAAATACGGAATATAAAAATCCTCTGGTACTTCCTTCACGCATCCAAAATCTATTGCAATTAAATTGGCATTGTCATCAACCAAAAAATTTCCTGGATGTGGATCTGCGTGTACGCGTTTCAATTGGTGCATTTGAAACATATAGAAATCCCATAGTGTCTGTCCTACTTTGTTTGCCTTTTGAACATCGGTATTGCATTGTACAAATTCCGATAAGTGCTGGCCTTCCATCCAATCCATGGTAATAATGCGCTCGTTGGAAAGAGCTTCATAATATTTAGGAAATCGCAGATTCGGGATATTGCTACATGCTTGTGTAATTTCCTTGCTCTGTTGAACTTCCAAAATATAATTGGTCTCCTCGAGCAATTTTCCTTCAACTTCCTTGAAATATTTATCGCTATCCTTACCTTTAATGTTGAACATTTTCATCGCCACAGGCTTTACCATAGCCAAATCGCTGCTTATACTTTCTGCAACGCCAGGATATTGGATTTTCACGGCTAGATTTCTTCCATCTTTGGTCGCCTTGTGGACTTGCCCGATACTCGCCGCTGCAACGGATTCGGCATTAAAAGTATCGTAAAGACTTTCAGGTGCGGCTCCGAAATATTTTTTAAAGGTTTTTCTTACCAAAGGCGCAGACAGCGGCGGCACTTGAAATTGCGCTAGGGAGAATTTTTCTACATACGCCTTAGGCATAATGTTCTTCTCCATACTCAGCATTTGCGCAACTTTTAAGGCACTTCCTTTAAGATCCTTTAAGCTGTCGTAAATATCCTCGGCGTTACTTTCGTTGAGCTCGTCCTTGTTGTGATCGGGATTTACAAATTTCTTCCCGTAATATTTTAGGTAGTTCCCTCCCACTTTCACGCCAGTGGTCATCAACTTCGAGGCACGCTGAATCTTATTCGTCGGAATTTTATCTATCGTCTTCATTAAACCATTTTATCTTTCCACAAAAACTTTCCAAAATCCAATACGCTTTCCAGCGGTTGTGTATCGAAAACATCAAAGATTGCCCGAACTGATTTTTCAATAGCCACGTCTGTATTCTCAAATCCAGCCGAATTATCGTCCATCCAGTATTTTAAAAGGAAAAGCGTTTGCAGCCAGGCGCCCTCGGAAAATACCGTAACGGATTGTTTCAAAATCTTGAGCTTTTTTACCTCATTGTTCTCGCGAATCAAATCGGCCGCGAAGTTTTTTATATTCTTTCTAAGACCCTTTAGCTGAACCAAATTCCTCAGTATATTTTGATGTTCCTTTAAGGTGAAAAGGACGTAGCTTCGATTAAGTGTAAGCAATTCAAAGAAAGTATAGAAAAACGTCAGCATTTTTTCTCTGTTTGAATAGCTTGCGTATTCTTCCGATGTATTTGCAAGAAGAATTGTCTGTTCGTAAAACGAATTCCAGATTTCCATTTGCAGTCCCGCAAACGACCCGAAATATTCGTAAAACCTAGATTCCTCAAAATCGTGTTCCCTACAAAACTTAAAAACACTCTTCGGAGTTTTCTCGTTGATAAGAACATATTCCATATAAGCGCTTATTATCTGCTCTTTTTTAATCTCCTCTTTCGTTCCCTCATCCTCGGTCGCACCAGCCTTTTGTTTTTTATTTTCCATTATTTAAGTTTTTTCTTTATTCTCCCTCCTACCGCAGGCAAGCTTTTCCTGCCAACTACCGTCTAACGTCTACCAACTACCGTCTACCGTCTTCCTTCTACCGCCTAAAGACTACCAACTACAGACCATCAACTACCAACTACCGTCTACCAACTACCGTCTATCATCTACCATCTACCGCCTAAAGACTTCCAACTACCATCCCCCCTCTAAACATCCGCAAAGTTACCATTTCGTCTAACTTTTTCACCTATCTATTGAACAGAATCTTTTGTTAAAGTTTACTTCTCTTCCCTGTTGAACAGATTTCGAAATAGCATCCTAAACTTAGGCATCTCCAAAATCCCCCATTCGTCATCACTTCAAGCTCCTTCCCTTATAACAATTCAAATAATTTCGATCCACAAGTCTTATAGGGGGCTAGTGGCAGAAGGGAATTAGTTGGAATGAAAGCTAAATTCCCAGTCCAGCCGACGGAAGGGGAAATGTGGATTGATCCCCTTGTTAAAATGCACAAGGACTTCGTATGCCATTACCGTGACAAGGTGTCAGCAATCTGCGGCTTGGTATTTTTTTTGACTAACACACACTGAGTTTATAAACAACTAGACCATAACTTAATTACGGGAAAACCATAAACATGGTACGGTTTAGTCATAAACTTTTAACGGTTTAAACACAATACTATAATGGTTTAACCATAAACTATTGACCATTAACCAATAACATATTAACTCAATAACTTAAAAATAGAAAAATGAGCAAAGGAACAATTAACGTATCAGTGGACAATATTTTCCCCCTGATAAAGAAATTTTTGTACAGCGACCACGAGATATTTCTTCGTGAATTAATTTCGAATGCAACAGACGCTACCCTGAAACTAAAGCACTTGACCAATATTGGCGAGGCTGAAGGTGTAGAATATGGCAACCCCATAATTGAAGTGAAGTTGGATAAGAAGAAAAAACAACTTCGCATCATTGACCAAGGAATTGGAATGACGGAGGAAGAAGTTAAAAAATACATTAACGAGATCGCCTTTTCCGGTGCCGAGGAATTTATAGAAAAATACAAGGATAAGGACGGAAAAGATGCCGGAATTATTGGTCATTTCGGACTTGGTTTCTACTCCGCTTTTATGGTGGCCAAGAAAGTGGAAATCATCACTAAAAGTTATAAAGATGAACCTGCAGTGCATTGGGAATGTGATGGTTCTCCCGAATTTACCCTAAAGGAAGCAGACAAGAAAGAACGAGGCACTGAAATCATCCTTCATATAGCCGATGATTCTACCGAATTTTTGGAAGAATCGCGAATCCGTGAACTGTTAGTGAAGTATAACAAGTTTATGCCCATTCCAATTAAATTTGGAACCCGTACCGAAACCCTTCCAAAGCCAGAAGGTGCAAAAGAAGATGAACCTGCTCCAACCAAGGAAGTCGATAACATAATCAATAACCCAAATCCTGCGTGGACAAAACAACCAACGGAGTTGGAGGACAAGGACTATAAGGAGTTCTACCGTGAATTGTACCCAATGCAATTTGAAGAACCGCTTTTCCACATTCACTTGAATGTTGACTATCCATTTAATCTTACTGGAATCCTTTATTTCCCTAAGATGACGAATGATATGAGCATTCAAAAGGACAAAATTCAGCTCTATCAGAATCAAGTCTTCGTTACAGATAATGTAGAAGGAATTGTTCCAGAATTCTTAACAATGCTACGCGGAGTTATTGACAGTCCGGATATTCCATTAAACGTTTCCCGTAGTTATTTACAAGCCGACGGTGCTGTGAAAAAGATTTCGAGCTACATCACCAGAAAAGTTGCTGATAAGCTGAAAAGCCTTTTCAACAAAGACCGTGAAGGTTTTGAAAAGAAGTGGAACGATATAAAGATAGTCATCGAATACGGAATGCTGACCGAGGACAAGTTTTATGAAAAAGCACAGGATTTCGCTATCTATCCAACCGTGGATGGAAGTTACTTCACTATGGCCGAGCTAAAGGAAAAGATCAAGGATCAACAAACCGATAAGGATGGAAATTTGGTTATCCTTTATGCTTCAAACAAGGAAGAACAACATTCCTACATTGAAACCGCTAAGGAAAAAGGCTATGAAGTCTTGCTGTTGGATTCTCCAATCATCACTCACCTACTCCAAAAAGTAGAAAGTGAATCGGAAAAGATTTCCTTTGTTCGGGTTGATAGCGATCCTATTGACAGCTTGATTAAGAAAGATGAGGAACAAATCTCTAAACTTTCAGATGAGGAAAAGGAAACTTTAAAAACTGTTTTGGATGAGTTGATCCCTAAAGAAAAATTCTCCGTTCAGCTAGAAGCGATGGACAGCAATGCCAATCCGTTTATTATCACAGAACCCGAGTTTATGCGCCGAATGAAGGATATGCAGAAAACTGGTGGTGGTGGAATGTTCGGAATGGGAGGTTTCCCCGAAATGTACAATTTGATTGTGAACACCAACAACCAATTGGTCGGAGAAATTCTCAACACCAAAACCCAAAAGAAAAAGGAGCGTTTAGTAAGCCAAGCTCTCGATTTGGCTAGGTTAAGCAAAAACCTTTTAAAAGGTGAAGAACTTACTGCTTTTATTAAACGGAGTTATGAGATGATAAAATAACATTTCGATCTTAGATGAGTTTAAAAAGCCATTTCCAAAGGTTGGGAATGGCTTTTTTAATTTTTGTGGTTAGGGGAAGCTTACAAAATCACCACGAATATAAAAATTGGATCAGGTTTCAAGTTTCAAGTTTCAAGTTTGCAAATGATTTATCGTTGGTCTTACATTATATTCTTGAATTCGTGGTTAAAAAGTTCACGAAATTATTCTTTAAGGATTCGTAAACACCCATTTTTCCAGCTTATTCCTGTAATTTTCAAAAGTAAACGCCTTGGCGACAGAAAGAATATTTTTCGATTTTTCTTTGAGTTTTTGAGGGTCGGTATTGATTGCGGTTAAAAACACCTGCTCAAATGAAATACTGTCTTCAATTTTCCAAACGAACCCATTGGAGTCGTTAATATAATGGGATATGCTGCTCACGTCTGAAACTATAGGAATAGCTCCATAACAAGCCGCCTCGGCGATGACTTTTGGAAAACCTTCAGAAGCTGTTGAAGGGAGTAAAAAGAAATGAGAACTTGCCAGAATTGCGTGTACTTTCTCTTTACCTAAAAACCCATGAAAAACAACTTTATCGCCCAAATAAGCAGCTTGTTTTCGATATTCAGTCGTTTTGTTTCCGTCCCCTACAAAATGAATCTTCTTGATCTTATCCGAAGGAATTATTTTTAAGGCTTCAATAATTCTACTGACCCCTTTGGGATCTTCTAATCTACCAATAAATGAAAATGTATAACTATCAGTAAAAACTTTATTGGTTGCAATTTGGGTTCCCTTCTCAATATCCTCTTGATCTAAACAAGGATTCTCAAAGGAATGACAATGCTTTAGTTGGTTGGGCCAAAAACCATTTATAGTTACATTGGTATGTGTTGCTTTCGTAAATAT
>JBLWTS010000044.1:0-26675 GCA_048270045.1 Aequorivita sp. | reverse complement strand
CATTTGATTTTAAAGAAGTTGAGAAGTTCCCGATTCCTATTATAATGATGTATGGGCGGCACGATTATACTACCCCTACTTTACCGGTAGAAAGATGGATGGAGAAATTGAATGCTCGAGTTAAGAAAGAAGTTTGGTTTGAAAATTCGGCACATATGATTCCTTTTGAAGAACCAGGAAAATTTTTAATGACAATGGTTAATGAGGTAAAACCTCTGGCGGAATGAATTTCCACGATTTTAAAATGAGGCTTTTAATAGTTTTAATGGTTTAGGTATTCGAAAACCTTTGATCTAGGTAATAAACAATTAAAGCTGTGGCGAGTGGACTGCAAGTATGCAAACTCTTATTATGTGCCATAATTTATTGGACTTCGAATCTGGAAATACTGAATCTCCTGCTTTTGTAAAAATGTCGGATTAATACAATTTCTAGGGTATTATGAAAGATAACTTTGTAACTGCTTCCTTTATTGAAATTTAAAAAAAGCGCTATGAAAGAGAAAACCATTAGAACTGAAATCGAATTTTTAGAAAAAACCTCCACAAATGATTATCACGTCTCTCTTTCTATCAAGAACGAAATAGAAAAGGTGTTTAAAGCCTTGACAAGTGAAATTCCTCACTGGTGGACAAAGAATTTCAACGGAACTGCTGATGTGGTTAATGAAACGTTTACAGTGAAATTTGGCACAACTTTTAAAACGATGAAAATTTTGGAACTTGTTCCCAATAAAAAAGTGGTGTGGGAGTGTATCGAAACTCTGATCGATCTTCCTGAACTTCCCAATAACACGGAATGGAAAGGGACCAAAGTTGTTTGGAATTTATACCAGCAAGCAAAGGAAACCAAAATATTGTTGACCCATTTTGGACTTACCCCACAAGTGGCCTGTTACGAAATTTGTGAAAGGGGGTGGCAGTCATTTCTTGAAAGTTTAAAAACATATGTGGAAACCGGGCAAGGAATGCCATACGATGATTAAATTGTTGTAAATGGCGGTAGATAATTAATTTATAGAAAGCTACAATTAACAAAAGCAGCTCTAGAGTTCTACGAGATTTTGACTTAAATCACTAAAAAGTCGAAGCCAACTAAATTAAATAATTCATAATTTCAAGATTAGGCCAAAATCAGACACACTCAATAATGAAAATCGAATTAAATAAGAAATCGGAATATCGATGCGAGTATGTTGTTTCTAGAAAAGACAATTCTACTGAGGTCATTACCTTGGATATAAAGACCTATTTTCTCCACGATATCACCCACTTTGTGGTAGAAAAGGAGTTGGGATTCCATAAAGGGTTTTGGGGAATGCTCTCTAAGGGTTATTCCTTTGATGAACTCTTTGGAAAGGATAATCCAAAAACAGAGGAGTTGCGATTTGTGGAGCAAATTGTGGGGCCAGTGCAATCGGTTGTTTCGGGGCATATTCCTCTCAGCGATTTTGAAAAAAGTATCGATCACCTCAACTATAATTTTCCGGAAACCAATTTGCACATCATCCTAAGTGAAATTAGTAGCATTATTGATAGTTGGAAACGATTGGAGATAGGGCAGAAATTGATATTAAATTGGGATTTATAAAGCCAGGGCAAGAAAGAATAAAAAAAGGTTATTCATAATATAGATTTAACAATAAGAAGCTATATAAATGGAAAGATAATGAAAACAATAATCAAAAAATTAAATCTTAAAATCCCAAGAGGGATGGCCTATCAAAAATTTGTAGAAGAATTGAATGAATGGTGGCCGAAGGAATATACCTGGTCACAGGAGAGCTTAAGGGAAATCAAAATAGATGGAAAGGAGAATGGTCTGTGTACGGAAATCGGACCCTATGGGTTTCGTTGTGACTGGGGTAGGGTAACCCAGCTCGTTGAAAACGAATATATAAAATTAAAATGGCAAATAGGTCCCACCCGAGAACCCGTTCCGAATCCAAAAAATGCCAGCACCGTTAAAGTTCAGTTTTTGGCAAGGGGTCCTTTTGAAACATCGGTGGAACTTGAACATTCAAACTTTGAAAATCACGGGAAAGGCGCAGATGAGTATCAAGAAATGATGAATGGGGAACGGGGTTGGGATTATATTTTACTTAATTACACTGAATATTGTGGTTATTTTAATGGGGTAAAATAAACTTATTTGTTAGGCAATGGACTTTGTCGTTTTTATACAATTTTTTAAGGTCGCTCTTATATTATTTTTGTGTTGTTAGAATATGTTAAATATTAATCCAATGCAAAGTAAGATACTTTTTAAGGGTTTAGGTGTCCTTCTGGTTATCCTATTGTCCAATGTCTCTTGGTGCCAAGTACAGGAAATCAATATTGGACAAAAAACTTTAAGTTTTTATGACGATTCCCGAGAGAGACCGATTATCACGGAGATTTGGTACCCAACTCTAGACAGTTTAAAAGAAAGTGATAGAAGGTATTCTCCGTTCATTCGCGAATATACGGTACAAGATGCCACCCATCGGCCGGGTAAGTACCCTCTCATAATGATTTCTCACGGCTCTGGGGGAGGAAGATTAACCTTGGAGTGGATTGCCCAGAAATTGGTCAAGGAAGGTTATGTGGTAGCAGCTGTTGACCATTGGGGCAACACTTTTGACAATCCGGTTGCCCTAGAGTTTGTTAAACCGTGGGAAAGGCCCCAGGATATTAGTTTTGCCCTCACACAGCTACTTAAACTTGAGGGTTTTTCAAATTCCATAGATGCCAATAACATCGGTGCCTTAGGTTATTCTTTTGGTGGATATACTGTTATCGCATTGGCAGGTGGGGTAGTGGATTATCCAAAGTTGATCAATTATTTTACCACTGTAGGAAAGAAGGAGGCTGCTACTCCCCAATTTCCAGAGTTATGGAAATTATTGCTTGATGAATCATTTGTTAATCAAACCAAATTGATTCCGGTGCTTAAGGATGATCGCATCAAAGCGTTTTTTTCCATTTGTCCTGGCACCGGACCAGGTTTTGACGATAGGGAGCAATTTAAAACAGTAAACGGTAAAAATGTTTTTATCGTAGGTGCCGCTGGGGATAGTATAGCACCCGTTGAAGGATATGCCAGAAACTACCACCGATTAATTCGTGGTTCCCAATACTATGAGTTTCCGGGAAAAGTGGGGCATTACGTGATGTTAAATGAGGCGAAGGAGGAATTGAAACAAGAGGAACCTGAGGCTTTTGATGATGATCCCACTGTGAATCGAGGGGAGGTACACGCAAAGGTTTGCACACTGGCATTACAGTTTTTTGATGAGCGATTAAAGTCAAAATAAACCCCGAACCATACTGTGGACATATAGTTTATCCTTAGAGCAATGGATGATGAGCCGCATGGAATGAATTTAAGAAAGATAAGAGAGGTATTTGCCAATCGCCCTAATGAAATCGAATGTTTTTTGTTATCCCGATACTGCAGCAAAATAGCCCCAGGGAAGAGAATTAGTAAAAAGCTCCGTGAAAATAGATTTCCTATAACAGTAGCGTATAAATTAATTGACGATGATAGAGGTATATAAAACCAATATAGAAAAGCGAAAAGCCGCTAAACGGGTACGTAAAATGTTGCATCAGAAATTCCCAGACCTGCTCATTAATTTTGATCTCGAGGATTGTGACAATATCATGCGTGTGGAAAATCGGGAAGGTTATTTCGACGTGGATTTGATACTACAGCAGGTTTCTGAAATGGATTTTTGTATTGAGATTCTTGAAGAAATTCCGACTGACAACAGCCTCTCAAATTCGCAGGTAAGAACTATTGTTAGTTAACATGATCGGGCATCTAATTAGTATGAATTAAAGATTTTCATAATCATGATTTTGTTTCCAGAATTACGAGAGTTGGCGTTGTCCTTCCCCAACACAATTGAGGCCCCCCATTTTGAGAAAACATCATTTCGGGTAAAGGGTAAAATATTCGCCACTTATGATTTTAAGCATCATCGGGCAACGGTAAAACTTTCTTTATCAGATCAGGATCTATTTGGTCTCCACGATAAATCGACTATTTATCCTGTCCCAAATGCGTGGGGCAGTAAGGGTTGGACTTATGTGGAATTAAAAACGGTTCGGAAAGAGGTTTTGGAGCATATCATAACGGCGGCTTATGATCAGGTTTAGAAAATAATCATGGTTGCTTAATCCGATTTGATAAGAGGGGGCGGGGAGATAATGTATTTTTAGATCCAATTTAAATAAACGAATAAACTAAAAAATATGAAAAATAGTCAAAAATTAACCAGGAAGTTGATTTTAGTGGCGACACCAGAAGAAGTATGGCACGTTTTAACGAGGCCCTCAGAAACCAAAAAATTTATGTTCAACTGTGAAGTGAAGTCAGACTGGAACGTAGGTGGTGATATAAAATGGATTGGCACGTATCAAGGGTATGAAAGTGGGGAGATGGGTCAAATTTTGGAAATAGAAAAGAATAAGCGGTTAAAATATTCTTCGATTGATCCGAATTTTGGTATCGAAGTTAGGCCAGAAAATTTTCTTCACATCACGTACGATTTAAAAAGTATGAATGAAATGACTGAGTTGACGACCACAATTGAAAATTTTAATGGTGATGCCAAAAGAATGGAGCATGTGGCCAGTGCTTGGGATGCTGTTGTACTTCCGGCAATTGAAAGAATATTTAAAAGCACTCAATCAAAAGAGTAAATTTTTGAAATCGGAAAAACAAATGGGGCTTTCATTTATGGTTGGTTTTTTTATTTGTTTTCAGATAGAGAATTTAAAGAATTTTGCCATCTCTTTGGAAATTATTTGAAATGCCTATAATATTCGTTATTTTTTATACCATCCAAACTGGTGAAAGTCTGTAAGTTTTCAAATGAATTTCATGGGATATTTCGTTTTGATTTTAGCTTTCACAATCTTTTTAAGCTTTCCGTCGAATAGTTTTTTAGTGAGCGGTTTCAGATAGTCAAGAAATAAAATTCCTTCGGTGTGATCGAATTCGTGTTGTATCATTCTTGCCGTTAATCCGCTATATGTTTTTGTTTGCGCTACAAAATCTTGGTTGTAAAAGGCTATGGTGATTTTCCAAGGTCTGCTTATTTTATGTGAGAGGTCTGGAATACTTAAACAGCCTTCTTCATCTTCCCAAGTCTCTGCAGAGCGGTCAATGATTTTTGCATTGATAAAAGTTTCCTTTATCCCTGCATCGTTTTGGTCAAAATAAATTTTTCGATCTGCTTCATCAAGATTATCAAAGGTTGTTTTACTATCAACAATGAACAATCGGATTGGAAGTCCGATTTGGGGTGACGCCAAGCCACACCCATTGGCGTTTTTCATTGTTTCCCACATATCTGAAATTAATGTGTTTAATTGTGGATAATTCTTTTCTATGTCGTAACAAGTCTGTTTTAATATAGCGTGGCCGAATGCGAAAATTGGGCGGATCATTTGTAAAGTTTTTTAATGCCGAAGGTCTAAAAAACAGATACGAATAGCAATGAACCGATGTTAAGTTATTTGTTTGCGGATTCGGCTTAAAGCTTGTGGTGTTATTCCGATGTAGGACGCAACGTACTTTAAGGGAATTGATTTTAGAATGTCGGTTTGGTCCTTGAATAGATTTAAATAGCGTTCTTTGGCGGAAAATTTTAAAAGCGATAATTCTCTTTTGCTTTTGGTCAGAAACAATTTTTCGGAAGCGAAGCGACCTAAGTAGTTTCCAACTTGGGATTGTGCATAGACCTTTTGTAAGTCGTCATAAGATATTTGCCAAACAATGGTTTCGGTGAGTGCCTGCAGTGTATATTCGGACGGTGTTTGTGTCAAAAATGAGTCGTAAGCACAGGTAAATTCTTTTTCAAAGCTGAAGTTGAAAGTCAATTCCTTTTCTTCGTCAGGGATGAAGAATCGGACTATGCCGGATTCCACAAACGAAAGGTAGCTTTCTGTTTTCCCTTGTTTTGTTATAATTTGATTTTTATCAAAAACGTTCCTATGAAAATGAGAGGCTATAAATTCCCATTCCGATTCCTGCAATTTTATTATACGTTCGTAGTATTCTCTAAGGTGTCCCACACTATTTTATTTATGCTTCTATTAGGATAGAAGGTTTGGTTTAGACAAATATTCCCATTTGTTTTCATTTTTTCTTAACTACTTAATATTTTTTCTTTCCAAATTTATTAATTTTCATTTTAAAACTTTTTTCCAGACTATTTTTCTATTTCCATGAGGGCAATCCCGAACTGTGCTTTTCACCAGCCAAATAAGGCCCGGGACAGTTATGTACTCTTCTTTCTGGAAGGTTTTTGATTTGCGAGAAGATCCATAGGGTGAATAAAGTTTAAATATTATTAGCAGTCCATAAAATTTAATCATTTGGTAAAACCTTGTTGTTGTTGGGATTTATCCCGTATTTATCCATTAAAAATTTAATGGTCTTTTTCCATATATACGCTAGACTTTACTATAGTGACAGGCTCATAGTCATTTTATGGGAGTATTTATTTTTGTGTTTAAAAAATTTTTTGACGATTCCATTTTTTTGAAATCCCATTTTTTCATACAGCCCTAATCCCAGCATATTATCGGTATAAACTTCTAACCAAATTAGCTCCAAGATGGGGTTGTTTTTCGCCCATTCTACTGCGGTTGAAATGAGCTCGGTTCCAAGCCCCATATTTCTCCATTCTTTTAACATTCCCATTCCGAGCATCGCTGTATGCTCCATTATTTTTCTTTTATTTCCAGTCAGGTCTAAATTTCCGATTATGTCGTTGCCATGTTCGGCAACTAAAAGCAGTGAATTTTTGGAAGCAATAAACGAATCTATCCATTCCTCTTGTTGCCGCACTGTACGGTTTATTTCCTTTTTTAGTTTTGGGATAAACTCACTTTGTGGAATATAGGTTTCAATTGCTTTTAGGAATTCTTTGGCATCCGAAAGTTCTGCGCTACGTATAGTGACAAGTTTGTCATTTTTCAATTTTACTTCGATCGGTTTAAAATCTTGCATTTTTGCGGACATTTTTAATTGTATATGTTTTTACGGATTTAGGTAAGTCTTAAAAGTTCAATTTCCAACTAAAACTATACCTTGACCATTTTCCATTTTCCTTTTTTAAAAATTATATAAGAGGCGACCGTAATGGCCATTTCGCTTATTGGGATGGCAAGAAACACTCCCATTTCATTTAAGTGAAAGGTTTTGGCCAGAAGATAGGCGAGGGGAATTTGCAAGAGCCAGAATCCAAAGAAATTAATTTTCGTGGGGGTCCAAGTATCACCACTGCCGTTAAAGGCGTTAAGCATTACCATTCCGATACCGTAAAAAACAAATCCTGAAGCCATTACATACATGGCATTTTTGGCAATATGGCCAACGCTTTCCTCTTCGGTAAAGATTTCTACCAATAAGGTAGCCATAAGGAAGAAAATTAGGCTTACTATAACCATATAGACCACATTGAAAAGTACTGTTTTCATCACCGAAGCTTCGGCTCTCTCAGGTTGATCCGCTCCTAAATTTTGCCCCACCAAAGTTGCGGCTGCACTGCTAAGGCCCCAGGCTGGCAACATAAAAAACATCATGAGTCTAAGAGCGGTTTGGTAACCTGCTGAGCCCTCATCCCCTCCAGTTAAGGCCACCAATCTAGCTAGGACAATCCAGCTACAGGAGGCTATAATAAATTGAAAGATTGCTGGAATTGCCACTTTTAGGAGACTTTTCATGGCATTGATTTGGGGAATGAAATTTCTAAGTTTAAGAGAGATGGCCAGGGGCGCGATAAAAAGATGATATAGTTGATATAAAACGCCGATTGTTCTTCCCGTGGCAGTAGCAATTGCCGCTCCTGTTAGTCCAAGAGCAGGAAGACCAAACCATCCTTGGATTAATATAGGGCATAATATAATGTTGCAAATATTAGCCAGCCATAAGCTTTTCATTGCAATAGCTGCATTTCCGGCTCCTCGAAAAATTCCGTTAATCAGAAAGAGAAGAATTATGGAAATACTGCTGCCAAACATGATAGCGGTAAAAGTCTTTCCGTATTCTGCACTTTCGTTGGAGGCTCCCATGAGCAATAAAATATCTTTTGCAAAAATTACCCCAAGGACACTGACGATTATGGTTAGGATAACGGCGATAAGGATGGCTTGGGCTGCACTTTTCGCTGCATTTTCAGCATCCTTTTCTCCAATTCGCCGGGCTACAATTGCTGTTGCGGCCATACTCAGGCCAATAGCGATAGAATACATAACGGTAAGCACCGACTCGGTAAGACCTACTGTTTGAATTGCAAAACTACTTTCTTTCAGATGTCCTACAAAATAGAGATCGACCAAGGCAAACACTGACTCCATCATCATTTCCAACATCATAGGAATGGCCAATAGAATAACAGCATTGGTTAGGTTGATTTTAGTATAATCAACGTTTCCACCTTTTATGGACGTTAGAATAAGCTTGAAATATTCGTTAAAACCAGATATCTTTCTTGAGGTAATCATAAAATAATTAGTATATGCCTAATTGGTAAATTGCAGTTAATCGTCCAATCTTTTTGGAACTTGGGGATGCAAAATTAGAAAGGAAGGTGATGATGAGAATTGTATAATTCCGACAGTTTTGCAGAAAAACATGGAAATAGACGACCTGATTATAATAGTTCAGGAGCGTCGAAAGATCGGTAGTAGATATTTATAAATTTTGAACAATAATGTCCAATTGGGGAAATGTCGTATTTATACAATTAAATTGAATTTCAAATTCTGTTCTTTGATGTTACTGAGAGAAATAAAATTATACCGGCTAAAGTTCAAAATTTGATTTACCAAAATTCGGTTTTATTTAATTATTTTTTTCCGAAGAAGAAGTTTGGAAAATAAAACCTATCCCAATTATTAGAGTTGACGTTATATAAATTACAACACCTAAATGACAAATAAAAGTATAGCTAAAGAAGCAATTGACGATTTGTTTGTTAGCATTCCGACAGGAACTGTTGATATGCGAGATGACCGAACGAAAGAAACTTGGTCGATTGACATAAATGCTTTTGAACTTAGTAAATTCCCAGTGACTCAAGAATTATATAAAAAAATAACTGGCAAGAATCCATCAACATTCAAGGGTAACAGATTTCCGGTTGAAACGGTTTCTTGGATTGAAGCAGTGAATTTTTGCAATAGGCTATCTGAATCGTTAGGTAAAGACAAATGCTATACTATTGACTTAACAACAGAAGATATAAAACTGGATTCTAAGGCAAATGGATTTCGATTACCAACAGAAGCTGAATGGCAATATGCTTGTCAGGCAGGTACTAAAGATATCAGGTACGGAGAATTGATTGAAGTGGCTTGGTTTAAAGAAAATTCAAATAACCGAACTCAAGAAGTTGGACAAAAGAAACCTAACCAATGGGGACTGTATGATATGTTGGGGAATGTATGGGAATGGTGTTCAGATATATATGACGAAGGTGTTTACGGAACATATCGTGTTTTGCGTGGTGGCGGTTGGTGCGATCAGGAAAGGAGTGTTATGGCGACAACCCGAAGAAGAAGCCATCCTATCTCGTTCAAAATAGACGATTTAGGATTTAGAGTAGCAACTAACATGAAGGATAAATCCCCTAAGCAATGAGTGCTGATGGGAAGCTGAAAGTTCTAAGATTTGATTCCATAAAGGCTACGCTTTTTTTTGAGCCTATCCCAATGAAAAAGTGGAATTACGAAATATCCCTCTGTGACTGGAAAGTGATTGGGACATTGATGCCAGATTAGGTCGGGTTACAAGGATTCATTCAGATATTGATATGCGTACCAAAAGTATAATTTCCCTGACTTTCCATCCAATTCGTGTCCCTAGGAAAAGGAAGGTGTGCTTGAAGGTTTCTCGGTAAGATGTTTGAGTTGGGAGGCGGTGAATTTTGAGTTTCTGTGCTATAAAGATGAAGTGCCAGTAGAGAGATGGCGCACTAAAGTTTAGAGCACACTAAAAAACTACCAATGGGAAAGTGAAAGCAATAAAAAAAGAGATATAGTAAACTTTCAACTTTTAATAAATGTCGTATTTATACAATTAAATTGAATTCTAAATTCTTTTCTTTGATCTTTTTGGAAGAGAATTTATATAACCCATAGCCGTGAAATTCCAGAATTCGAATTATGAAAATTCATTTTTATGAAAGTATTTCTCAAGATTTTGATGCTAATGAGTGTAAGCCATATTTTTGCTCAAGTGGAAATCCAAAGTAAAACTGATTTAATCATCGGTGAGAGTCTGGAAATAAGTTCTGAAATCTTAAAGGAAACCAGAATTGTAAATGTGTACTTACCTCAGGGTTATGACGATGCGATAAAGTCTTATCCAGTTATCTATCTATTGGATGGTTCAATGGATGAGGATTTCCTTCACATTGCAGGTTTGGTTCAATTCGGGTCATTCTCATGGATCAATATATTGCCGGAATCTATTGTAGTTGGAATAACGAATGTTGACAGAAAGAGGGATTTTACCTTTCCAACTAACAATGAAAACGACAAGAAAGACTTTCCCACGACAGGGGGATCTGCAAAGTTTATTGATTTTATTGAAAGGGAATTACAACCAACAATCGATTTGAGATATAATACGGATTCTTCACGAACCTTGATAGGGCAATCTCTGGGTGGTCTTCTTGCAACTGAAATTTTATATAAAAAGCCGCATTTATTTGATAATTACATTATAGTTAGTCCAAGTTTATGGTGGGATGATGGCTCACTTTTGAAGACTGACCCGATTACGATTAACTCCGGGAAGTCAATTTTTATTGGAGTGGGCAAAGAGGGGGAGCTCATGGAGCGTCAGGCCAGGGAATTATACAACCAATTAATAAACTTCACAGGAAGGGAGCTTAGGGTTTATTTTGAATTTTTTGAAGCACAAAACCATGGTGATGCCTTGCATTTGGCGGTATATTCGGCATTTGAAAAAATATTTGCCCTAGAAAAACAATAATAGCCATTTAAACTGAAAATTTAAAAACACATAAAATGGAGGACAAGCAATTAATAAAGCAGTTTCAACAAATTGAAAATGAATTCAATACAGCGGTAATTTCGAACGATGTGGAACAAATAAAAGAATGTATTACAGAAGATTGGATTTTAGTAGATGCCCAAGGGGGGATTATTCCACAGGAAAGATTTTTTGATGTATTAAAGCAGGGTTCACTTTCTCACACTGCCATGACTAAGGAAGTTTTGAGAGTGAAAGTATATGGCAATATTGCCTTAGTTACGGGACGTGGACAGAATACGGGGACATGGCAAGGTAAACCCATGGAAGCTGACGAATGGATTACCGATGTGTATAAAAAGGAAAATGGCCGTTGGTTTTGTGTGCTTACCCATTTGACTCCGGTGAAGGAAGTTTTGTAAGGAAGGGCTCAATTGGGCAGTCTTGTGGCAGCGATTCTTTTAATACCAAGGTATCCTTATTTCCACGTATTTATATCAAAAAAAGGACAACGAAAAATACAATGTTATGAAACCAGTATTTCTTTTAATAACTTTGATTAGTAGCAATTTCGTAGGGATATCGCAACCGAAAGCTGAGAGTATGGAAGTGATTGAGAGGATTGAATTAAAGGAATTTAGCAACCGCTTGGCTCTTGAAATGGCAGCTCAAATTATTGATTTGTCGAAAAGCAGAAATCAGCATATTGCCATAGAAATAGTCAGATTAAACCATACTGTTTTTTTGTACATTGATGATAGCCTGCCAATGGATAAACACAATTGGTTGAGACGAAAAATGAATGTAGCCAAGCGATTTGAGGAGAGTTCATTAAGCGTAAAAAATTCCTTACAAGAAAAGAATATGACCTTGGAGAAAACCTTCGGACTTGATGAAAAGGATTTTCTTGCAAAAGGGGGATCCATACCCATTTTTGTCAAAGGGTCTGGGATGGTTGCCATCATAACGGTTTCAGGGCTGCACGATACGGAAGACCACAATATAATTATTGAGGCATTAAGAGGTAAATATTTCTAATATGCAAGATTATATAGGATTGGCCAATAAGAAGGGCGTCATATTTTTTGGCCAGGGAAAATGTCAATTTTGCGGTGCAAATTTTGGTTTCTATAGCTATATTGATTAATTTATTTGTTTTCAATAGTGAGTAAGCTCTCTATAGCACCGATCTCGTCACTGGAATTATAAGCTTCAAACCATTTTTCCGCTTCGGGGTCAATAGATAGATCACCTAAATAAAACTCAACCAAGGTGCCTGATGGTGTATTTTGTAAAGAAAAGGAATACATAACCTCTTCATCCCATTTAGTTTCTTTCCAATTGATATCCTGAAGCGCTATTCCCAATTTTTGATCAGGAATTAAGTTAATTACAGTTCCCTCTAAATAGACGATTCCGTCATCATTGATCCATTGGATTTTGCTATTTAATTGAAGTGGTTCGTTTTTTACAGCCTTGCCAGGAACGTACATCCAATCTTTAAAATATTTTGGCGTTGTAATGATTTTCCAAATCTGGGATGGACTTCCACTTACAATTTTTTTCTTGTGGATGACAAGAGGTTGTTTATCAAATTCTTTCATCATAATTATATTTTAATATTTTGTGGGGATTTATGTGAGATCAGAAATTTTCTCGTAAGTGAATAATACGGAGCCACTGTTAAATACCCGGGAATCGACGAGGTTTAATTCCAGTTTTTTCTTTAAACCTTCAAAAAGAGAGGTTCCTTCACCAAGAACCACGGGATCAATTAAAATTTGGTACGAATCGATCAGACCTGCTTCTGAAAATTGTTTGACAATACTACCACTTCCCAAGATGGTAAGATCTTTCCCGTTGGTGGTTTTTAGGTTGCGGATCTGCTCAACAATATCACCACTTATTACTGTAGTATTCTTCCATGTTGGAGCTTGCAATGAATTTGAAAATACAATCTTTTCAGCTTTATTCATTCCAGAGGCAACCTCTGGAAACATCTCTGAAGCCATGGGAGTTGGCCAAAAATTGTACATCATTTCATAAGTTGTTCGACCAAAAAGAAGGATGTTATTTGCTTTTAGGGAATCTTGTGAATACTGGCTTTCTTCTCCGCCATGTTGGTGCCAGCTGGTATCTCCGTTCTTACCTTTATAATATCCATTAAGGGTTAAAAATGTAAATGAATTTAGTTTGCGCATGATGTAATATATTTTGCTTATTTATTAATTATAGATTCCACTTTTCATTTGTTGAATTGCTATTTCCCCTTCTTCGGTAATCCCCATTATTTCGGTAAACAAACCTATGTCCTTTCGTGTATCAAAGAAGACGATTTTAGCAATTGGTGTGTCGAAACTGCTAATTATAGGGAAATCATTAGCTTCAAAATTAGAAATGACATTATCAAGATTAGTCAAACTAGTGCTATAGGCTATATGATGGATACCTACTAAAGGGTTGGTTTCTAAAAAGTCGTTAAAGATACTTTTACCTGAAATGGGTTGGATAAGTTCAAGGAACATTCCGTTTACATAGGCCATTGAAACTAAATTTATTCCATTTGATGGTTGCCCATAATACGTGGCTTGAAATTGGTTTAGCTTGGTTGTCATTGGCTGGCTAAAGTTGTTGGTATTCAGCAAGTTTTGAAATAAAGTCTTTGCATTTTCCATATCTTGGATTACCCAACCAAACTGGACGAGCTTGAGTTGGCTGGAAGTTATATTACTTAGGTTGTCCATAATTTAAAATATCAGTAATTGTCGGTTTAAATGAAAAGGGGCTATGCTGTTTTTTGGTTTTAATTGCAGGTACGTTGCATTAGTTCAAAATAAATATTTTCCCTAATTGAGGAATTAAAACAAAATTAGGAGATATTGAATTTTTCCATCTATTGGAAAAGCGACATACTACAGGGTTGATTGCGACATCATTATGTTTTAAATTAGCTGTAAAAATTAATCATGAAACATATTTCCATTTTAATCCCTAATGGACAGTTTAGTATTGTAAATATAGCCGGAGCGTTTCAAATTTTGGAAGCTGCCAGTAGGATGAATGCAGAGCGGAATGGCCGTGAGCTATTTAAGGTAGAATTTGTTTCCCCTGGTCGGCCATCCAAGGATTCTCTGGGCTTGTATACGGTGAATCCGGGCAAATTATTGAAAGAGGTGAGCTGTACTGATTTAGTCATTGTGCCTGCCGTCCATAATTCAATTGATGTTGTTATACAAACCAATAGGGATACCATTGAATGGATACGGAATCACTATAAGAAGGGTGCAGAGGTAGCATCATTTTGCATTGGCATCTATTTGGTTGCTGAAACTGGGATTTTGGACGGAAAAACGTGCTCTACACATTGGGCACATGCAGAGAAGCTTAGAGAAAGGTTCCCCAAACTCAAAGTGAGGGAGGAGAATTTTATTACAGAGGATGATGGGGTTTATACTAGTGGAGGAGCTTATGCCTTCACTAATCTGATTTTATATTTAATTGAGAAATTTGGGGACAGGGCTTTGGCTATCCAAGTAGCAAAATCATTTATGATAGATATTGATAAAGGAAATCAATCGACCTTTTCAATGTTTAATGGTCAAAAAAACCATAAGGATCCATTAATATTAAAGGTTCAAGATTATATAGAAACAAACTTTGAAAGCAGACTGACAGTTGATGACCTTGCCACATGTCATTCGACATTAAGAAGGACACTGGAGCGGAGATTTAAAAGGGCGACTGGTAACTCTATAAACGAATATCTACAAAGGGTGCGGGTGGAAGCTGCTAAAAATCAGTTGGAGCAAGGCAACAAGACCATTAGTGAAGTTATGTTTGGAGTAGGTTATAACGACGGTAAGGCTTTTAGGGATGTCTTTAAAAAACACTGTGGTATTTCGCCTTTTGAGTACCGTCAAAAATTTGATCAAACCTCTATAACCGTTAGTAGAAACTAAAATCTGTTTTAAACAATCATTAATCTCTCACTGACCAAAAATTAAGAGATTCTTCGCAGCCGTTTTCAATTGGCTTTTATCTGCTTAAAAAACATTAAGTATTGGCCTTAAAATAAGGTCTGAAAAAAATTTTCATCAAAGAATGTAGTTTTTTTCGAATGTGAAGTACTTATAGATAAACGAAATATAAAATGCTCCAATTATGAAAGAGCAATTGCAGAAAGAATTCATTGATGAAATCAACAAGAATTTGGGGATCATCCATAAAGTTGCCAACATTTATTTTATGGATTCAGAAGAGCGGGATGACGTTATTCAGGAAATGCTTTACCATTTGTGGAAAAGCTATCCAAGTTTTAAGGGCAATTCCAAATTTTCCACTTGGATGTATCGGGTATGTCTTAATACCGCTTTAACCTATTTGAACAAAACCAAACGTAATAACCATTTACCGCTTTCTCCCCAACATATTAATATAGGCGAGGATACAGGTTCTGGTCCCAACGAAACCTTGGCTTTGTTAAATAGAGCTATCGAGAGCCTTACCCAAATAAATAAAGGTATTGTGCTTCTTTATTTGGAGGACTTGAGTTATGAAGAAATAGCCCAAATTACTGGTTTGTCGAAGTCGAATATAAGTGTTCGTTTGGTACGAATTAAAAAAGAACTAGAAAAAGAACTAAAAAGAACAATAAATTATTGATAGATGAAAAACTTAGATGAATTAAAAGGAAAGTGGTTGTTGGAGGCTGTGCAACCTTTAAGTACCGAACCAATAAATAAAGATGCCTGGGAGAATATTATTGAGGCACAGGTAAAGAAACAAAGGGGAATCAGTTTTCAATATTTCTGGGCCTCTTTAGCGTATCAAATCATTGTCTATGGTTTTTTAACCTATACACTTTTGATATATGGGAAAGATACTTTGGTACTTCTGCCAGGCGTAGTATGCTTTTTACTTTTTATTCCTTTTTCCCTGATGTTGCTTTTAAAATTCAAACAAATGGCCATTGGAAGAGAAGGAGGAAAAGTTGTTATGGATAATGCCATTAAAGATTACATAGAGAAACAGTACACTCTCTTAAATAGTTTCTATAAGTTTAAAACCCGATATGAAATCTTTCTTGTGCCAATTACTTCGGCGGTGTTTGTTTGGATATTTTTTCAACTGTATATACCTGGCGGTGTTATGGCTTACCCTATAATTTCTGGGGCCCTATTCCTCTTTATCTTAATTGCCTGTACTGCGGCCATAGTTGCGGAAAACAAAAGAAATTTTAAAAAGCCTTTAGGGAAATTATCCCAAATCCTCAATGATCTAAATTCTAAAAACAAATCAAATATATAATTGGTGAGAAAACTTACCTAAAATTCTTCAACGATGAAAAATAGACTTAAAATACTAGCATTTATAATAGCATCGCATTTATTGAGTTTAAATATTTATTGCCAAACGGATGATAAAGAAGTTGAAAGCCAGACAGGGTTTGTCAATTCTAATGGTCTCACCCTAGCTTACGAAAGTTTTGGAGAAAATGGGAATGAATCAATAATAATGATTCAGGGTACTGGGTCTCAATTGACGGCTTGGCCTGAGTTATTGTGTAAAAATTTAGCACGGGAAGGGTATAGGGTAATTCGGTTTGATAATCGGGATGTAGGTCTCACTTCTAAACTCGACTCTTTAGGAATGCCCGATTGGGCATCGATTATACCTGCTTTAGGAAGCTGCGACGCGTCTAGTTTGCCCTATACTCTAGAGGATATGGGAAAAGACGTTATTGGGTTGATGGATGCCCTTAATATAAAGAAAGCACATGTTGTGGGCGCTTCTATGGGAGGTGCAATAGCCCAATTGGTAGCGATTCATTATCCTGACCGTGTATTGACCTTAACTTCGATTATGGCATCGTCGGGTAATCCTAAAAGAGTTTCGGGAAATCCCAAGGTTCTCGGACTAATGGCGTCGCCACCCCCACAAACCGATGATAAGGAAGTGCTCACCCACTATTTTCTTACCCTATACAAGGCTATAGGCAGTCCGGGATATCCGACTGAGGACGGCGAGTTAAAGAAAATCATCGAGGAAGATTTAACCCGTTCCTGGTATCCTATGGGGACAGCGAGGCAAGCAGCGGCGGTTATTATTGGGGATAATTGTGACAGAAGGAATTACCTTAAAGAATTGACCGTTCCAACCTTGGTGATCCATGGAGAGGATGATCCTGTGGTGAATATTGAAGCTGGTAAGGAAGTAGCAGCTGCCATTCCCAGTGCCCGATTTATCTCTTTTCCCGGGATGGGTCATGACCTTCCGAAAGGTTTAATTTCCGGAATAGGTACTGCCATTTTATCTCTGATAAAACATAGTGTTTCCTCTTCTCCGATTACAGAATTAAGCCAGGAGAAATGAAAAAGATATTGTGTTTTACAAATATTAAGAAATATTCAAAATGAAAAATGAGGATAGCATTATTAAAGACAGTCTGAATCTAATCAAAACCCGAAAAGGGGTAATGAAGGTAAAGGATCTGGTCCAGTACTATAATATTTCAGAAAGGCAGTTCCAACGCAGATTTATTGCGAGTCTTGGAGTTTCACCAAAGAGCTATTTAACGATGATGCGATTTCGGGAGGCAGTTCAACTTTTAAAAAATGGGAGTGTCGAAAAACTCTCGGACATTGCTTATATGTTGGAATACTCCGATCAATCCCATTTTATTCGTGAAATCACGAAATTTAGTGGAATGGGACCCAAACAACTTCAAGAAAAGTTAAAGGACCCAGTGGAAGTAACAACTTTGGGATTGGGCGGGTTATTTAAATAAACAGGAAATAATTTGGGAAGTGAATGGAAATGAAATTGTCGGGTTTATACAATTTATAAATTTTCCGGATAATATATTCGTTAATTGTGATAGAAAAAGAGGTTTCCTTCTAGAAGGAACTGGGTGAAAATAGATTTGTGTTAAGCTAAATTTTAAACCAATGTCGTTAAGCAGAAGAAGATTTATCAGGAATTCTTTGTTGATTTCGGGGCTACTTTTTGAAACCTTTCCTTTAATGGCGTGGCCAATGAGGCTTGTGGACAGAGGGACTCGGGTAGCTAAAAGTCGTGTAAGGCCCGGCGACCCCAAGTGGCCTTCAATTGAGAAATGGGAAGAACTCCGCACTAAAGTTAATGGCAATCTTATTAAGATTAAATCGCCGTTTGATGTATGTAAAGCTAGTTTGGATGAGTCGGTATGCAGCACACTATTTGAAGATTTGAGGAATCCCTATTACATTGGGGAAAATCCAGCGCTGACACAAACTACGGGCTGGTTAGATGCTTGGATTTCACAACCTAGCGTTTATGCCGTGGCTGCGCACACAACTTCGGATGTTGTGGCGGCAGTAAATTTCGCTCGGACGAACAACTTAAGGTTAGTTGTTAAAGGAGGCGGCCATAGTTATCAGGGTACGTCCAATGCTCCAGATTCTTTGCTTATATGGACTCGCTCGATGAACAAAATCAATCTTCAGGATGATTTCGTGCCATTAGGCTGCGATGATATATTGCGACCCACACCGGCAGTTACTGTGGAATCTGGAGCCCTGTGGTTTCCTACTTATGACGCTGTAACAACCCGTGGAGGACGATATGTTCAAGGAGGCGGTTGTGCAACTGTTGGTGTTGCCGGTCTTGTACAAAGTGGTGGGTTTGGTAGTTTTTCCAAGAATTACGGACTTGCCGCGGCAGGCCTACTTGAGGCTGAAATTGTAACCGCAGATGGTTCTGTAGAAATAGTAAATGAAAAGAGAAAACCGGATTTGTTTTGGGCTCTTAAGGGTGGTGGTGGTGGTACCTTTGGTGTTGTTACCGGAATGACATTAAGGACGAGGGAATTGCCAGAAAAATTCGGAGCGGTTTTTGGGAGAATTCAAGCAAAAAATGACACTTCCTACAGGATTTTAATAGGTAGGATAATAAGCCTATACAGGAAAAAGCTTTTTAATCCCCATTGGGGGGAGACCATATCTTTTCATTCGGATAACAGTGTGGATTTCAGTTTGGTCTTTCAAGGGTTACACAAGGAGGAAGCGGAAAGGTTGTGGCTGGAATTTGGTTCTTGGATAGATGAAAGATCAGATGATTACGTAAAGGAAATGCCATTGACTTTTATAGATCTTCCCGCGAGTAAACTATGGGATATCGATTTTCTTAAACAAAATGCCCCTCATCTTATTGTTAATGATAGCAGACCCGGGGCACCGGGCCATAATGTATTTTGGGCATCAAACCAAGGGGAAGCCGGGCAATATTTATATGGTTACCATTCGTTATCGATGCCCAAAGAACTGTTGGAGGAGGATAGGCAAAATGAATTGGTGGATGCTATTTATAATGCCAGTCGCCAGTGGACACTATCGTTTCATTTTAACAAAGGGTTGGCAGGTGCTAAGGAGAGAGAATTAATTGAAGCAAGGAATACCGCCATGAATCCTGCGGTAATTGATGCATTTGCACTTCTAATTATCGCAGGAATGGGCAAACCTGGCCGAGAGGGGATCAAAGGACATGAACCCGATTTAAAAAAGGCCAAGAATGGATCTTCCAGAATTAATGCCGCTATTATGGAGTTTACAAAGATTGTAAAGGTGAAAGGGAGTTATGTAGCGGAAAGCAATTTTTTTGACCCGAACTGGAAGGAATCCTTTTGGGGTTCAAATTATCCAAAATTGGCTGTGATTAAAAGAAAGTATGATCCTGAAGGTCTTTTTTTTGTTCATCATGGAATTGGAAGTGAGGAATGGAGTGAAGATGGTTTTGAACGAAGGAACAAGTAAATCGGTATTAAATATTGAGTAGTATATCGAATATCTGTAAAAGCACATACATGGATACAAATTTTCGGTCAAAAAGGGAGACGATCATCAAGAACTACGTAGCTGGTTACAATTCATATAATGTGGACCAAATGATTACTGATCTTGACCCTGGCATATTTTTCGAGAATTATGAGAATGGTGAGCTAAACCTTTCTATTACAGGACTGCACGCTTTCAAAAATCTGGCAGAACAAACGAAAATGTATTTTCTCGATCGCAATCAGACCATAGAATCCTTTAAACATTATGATGATGTGGTTGAAATTAAAATTCATTATGTTGCAACATTAGGGCGGGACTTTGAGAATGGATTAAGGAAAGGACAGCGACTGCAGCTTAAGGGAAAAACCCGATTCGAATTCAGAAATAATACAATTATCCGAATAACCGATATAAGCTAAGTTTTTAGAACAATTGATATTCTTGAATTAATGCAATCTTATGGTAGAGTTACGGGATTATCGAATGGAATATATATCTGAGTTTTTAAGACTTAGAAATAACCCTAAAATATACATTCAGGGATTTGACAGAACCCCTGACCCCTACAAATTTCAGGACGCTCAAGAATTGTTCAACTCTCAAATGGAGAAGAGAGTGGGGGAGCGCTTTCTAATATTTTTTCAAAATAATTTTTGTGGGGAAATAGGCATTTGGCTGAAAGATGATATTTATAGATGTAACGCTGAGATAGGCTATTTTATAGGAGAGCCTTTTTGGGGGAAGGGTATTGCCACAAGAGCTGTGGCGCTCATGACAGCGTATGTTTTTAGCACCTTTGATGTGGTTAGGATCGTGGCCAGTGTGTTCGAGTATAATCAGGGATCGATGCGCGTCCTGGAAAAAAATCAATTTGTTTTGGAAACTATTCAAAAACAGGGTGTGATTAAAAATGGTTTGCTATTGGATAATTATATTTGGGTAAAATTTAGGTCTAATTGATTGCACATCAAACTCCCAAGGCGCAGATTTAAAAATGGATATTTTCCAGTAACTAATGCTCTGTTAATTCTCTATTTTCAAAAAACAAATTAAGTGCCCTTCAAAAGGAAAAGAAAAAACCATCGTGATGCATTATCATCCGCGTCTTAAGGAATGAATTTTTATTGCACCACAATGGCATTGGGGAGGGGGGAAAGACGTTAATTTTTTATAAATCTTTTAAAAATTGTTTTTTTGCCTATTTCAATTCTCGCCAAATAGGTACCCGATGCAAGATTTGCAACGGAAATAGGTTGATTATTAAAGGAGGTCTCCGCTACTATTTTTCCTTGAAAATTATAAATTGTTATGCTACCAGTTTCATGATCGATAGTTTTTACATTTAAGACATTTTGGGTTGGGACGGGGTATAAGACAATTTCATTACCAGTTGGGGAGGAAGGAATATTGAGAAGATCAAATTGCAATGTGTATTCCACCAATCCTAGATCATAGGTGCCAATATAAATAATTGCCGAGTCATTGGTAAACTTACAATCTGCTGATTGTGAGCCAATGGATTCTAATTGATCATTCGTAATTGTATGCCATGAGTTTCCGCCATCTGCGGTTGCATGGATATTGAAGTAGGAGGTTATGCCGGTACTATTTCCATTATGAAATGTAAATGCAACTAAATGTCCATCAGTTTTGTCGGAAAATTTAATAGAAAATACATCTTGGTTCCATACGTTAGTCCAATTTTGACCATTGTCATTAGACATTAAAACTCCTTCAGAGGTTGCCACAGCCCATTGGTCGGGGTTTAAGGGGTTTTGTTTTAGGTCGGAGACCATGACTCCTGTGGTGAGTTGTATCCAATTAACACCTCCATCCAAGGTTCTATAGATTTTATTTCCAATAGTAAGGGTAATAATGTCGGATTGAGACTCATCGATCACAATGGCGTGTACGGGTCCCATTTCTGGGAGTGTTATGAAGGTAGTGGTAGGGTTGTTAGGGTCTTGATAATTAAATTTTATTAATTCAATTTGTTCAGCATTAAAGTCACTAAAGGCTGCGAGCATTTGGTTAGGGTTGTCTGGATAACTGGCAATAGCTGTGCAGTAGTTTAGGAAGGTATTATAAAGAAAGGTTTTATTAGCTCCATTGTCATTACTTAGTTCGAGGACGGAACCCATAAAACCTCCTTTAAAAATAAAAACTCTTTCAGGAATATATTTATCAGCATATAGTGTTGTGCCGGGACTGTTGGCAAAATAATTCAAGGGTAGAATTTCATATGGGTTTTCAGCAGTTGTGGTAAGGTTTCTATGAATATAACCGAATTGCACACCATAGTAAAGATTTTGATTGGAGTTTATTTCGGAATAGACCACCTTGTCCGTACTGGAAAAGAATGGGTTTTGAATCCAATTGACCGTGGTTCCACCGTCGTTTGATTTTAGAGGGTGCCAATTATTGGAAATGAGAATTTCATTTTGATTTGAGGGGTTGAAAGAAGCGTTTAACCCGAAATAATAACTATGGACATCTTCCTGGAGGTAGGGATAAGCGGTGAAGGTAGTAGCGCCATTGTTGGAGACAAGTATTTCATTTTCTTCTAGCACAATTACATTATTGGGATTGGAAGAATTATACTTTATAACATTAATACAATCCAATATTCCAGGTGTCCATTGCATTGGAATTATATTCCATGTTTCTCCTGCATCGGTTGATTTATAAATATTTTCGTCATGTTGTCCTGATGGTATATAGGAGCCAATTAGTATTTCGTTCGGATTTGTTGGATGAAAGGCGATGGGATTGGTGGTGATGCCGGCCAATTTCACATTCCATGTTTGTCCGCTATTGGTAGAAACAAATACTCCACCATCCACACTGGTGGATCCGTTCCCCCTCATGAGGAATAATTTGGCTGGATTATAAGGGCTAATTGCTACATTCCATAAAAACACGGTATCATAATTTTCGGTATAATAAACCTCTGTCCAAGAGTTTCCCCCATCTGAGGTGTAAAATGTTTTTCCATAATTAGCTGCTCCTACTTGCCAATTGGTATCCAAAAGCAGATAGTTGTAATCTGCCTCATAGAAAGAGTATGCATTTACCCAAGCTAGGTCGAAGGAATTTGGTAAATAAATGTTTTTTTCAACGGAAAGAGAAGCTAGGTCGAATATTACAATTTTATTTATCTGACTTTTACCGTTGTACACTGAAAATGTAAGTTTCTGACCGTTTTGGTCTATTTTCAGATGTTCAAGCCTAACTCCTTCGGTTGCCGGAAGAGAATAGAGGATGTCAAAAGTCTGTCCATTATCTTCGGAGACGAGGAGATGAGTGGCAATTGAAAGTGCATAGACTTTATTTGGAATATTAGGGTCGTACGTGAGATCAAAGATGCGACCAAATTCATTTGAACCTATTATTTCAAACTGTGCGTTAGCATTTTGCGTGGTACTAACCATCCACAGGATGGAGAGTATTAAAATAAATTTTTTCATAAGATGGGTTTTTAAAGTTTGAGACCAAAGTTGTTGAAACTAGCCATAAAATTTTAAAAAACTATATGGAATAATAAAGACAGGTAGGCCGAAAAAAATGGACATTTTTTTTTATAATGTTGAAATATAGTCCACTAGGTCATTTCCCGTATTTAGGTTCATCTTTTTCGCAATTCTCTCCTTTCGCTTCCAGGTTGCCTCAATTGTTATATTAAGAATGGATGAAATTTCTTTTGGACTGAGGTTCATATACAAATAGGAAATAAATCTCAAATCTGCAGGTTTCAGTTTTGGGTGTATCAATTTCAGGTTTTTTAGCACCCCTTGATTCACTTCGTCGAAATGTTTTGTATAATCTGCCCATTCGTTTTCGGAGTTTAGATACCTACTTAATTCCTTTACTTTTGATCTAATAGTTGCATTTTTAGCGAAAGCTGGATGCTTGGACAGATAGGCGATGATCTCTTTTAACACTTCATTTCGAGACGCAATACTCAAGGTTTTTGAAGCGAGTTTTCGATTTTTGGATTCCATCTCTTCCAGCATTTTTTTGGATTGAAAAGCACTTTCATTCTCTTGGGACTTCATTTGACTTGTTAACCTTCGCACATTCTTTTTTTCTTGTTGTAGCTCGAGTTCTATAATTTTTTGATTTTTAAGGTGGATCAATTTCTTTTGGCGATATTTAATTATAAGATTTCGAATAGCCCAACTGCTTATTATTACTAGAATAATTATTGCTGCTATAATGATGTTTCTAATTCTTTTCTGGAAGGAGAGTTGGGTTTGGGTGGATTTGAGATCCTTTTGATAGTTTTGTAATTCAAATTTTACCTTGTTGGCTTGATATACCTTTAGATTTTTTCTTTGATGGAGCGAATAGGAGTAGTGTATTATTGAATCTTTCATCTGGAGGGCTTTGTCCAGGTTCCCACTTTGCTGGTATATTAAACTGAGCAGTTCGGAAATTTCAATTTTCCGTTCCCAAGAATCGGAATTGTTTATGGCTTTATTTGCAAAAATTAGCGCTTGTGGTATATTATTTTTAGCTTTATGGGAAGTAGCCAAGATGTAATAATACTGCGCATTAATTTCTGAATTATATTTTGGGACTTTTATCGCTAAGGAGTCAAGTATAGCTTGGGCGCGCTTATTTTTTCCTAATTGGATCAAGTTTTCTGCAAGGGCCATTGCGGTTTGAATGAGAGCGAACGTATCTTTTTTTATTGCATTGTGACCTTCGATTAAATAGATATATGCGTCATCATACTCTTTTTCTTTATTTAGGATTATTCCAAGATTTGTCGCGTAGATACCTTGCTTTTCCTTTTCATTCAATTTTTCGGCTATATTATAAGCTCTATTAAAAAACTCCTTCGCCTTTTCGTATTGTTTGTCCTCTGAATATATTATTGCAATATTATTAAGTACAGTCATCTCTTCGGGTTGCCCCAAGAATTTTAGACTTATGTTATAGGCCAATAAATAATATTCCAACGCTTGTTCATAGTCGTACATTACATAATAAGTGGCCCCCAAATTAATTAGGGACAAAAATCGCTGTCGGTGCCAATTATTTTGAATTGCAAGTTCATCAGCTTGATTTAGAACTCGTAAGGAGTGACCGAAGTTTTCTTCCTGTCGGGCCTTTATACCAACATTGATTAGCGAATCACATTTTTTCTGAGCCCCAAGCTGGGAGGTTAGGCCAAAAACTAAAAATATAAGAAGCAAATATTTGTGCATCACTTTTCTAAATCTTCAAATAAAATATTGCAATATCTGAATTTTTTGAAAGTTGGAATTGAAAAATACCGACTTTAATAGAGGCAGCTCCTTTCGCTTATTCGCTTTTATTTAAGCAACCAGTTGGTTGTTGAAAACTATTAATTGGGAAGATGACTATTGTCGGGAATATACAATTATAAGTCAATTCAAAAGAATTACTTTGATTTTTATAAATAAATGGGGATCGTTTTATGCGATTGTGGAGGTATCAATTTGAGACATCACTAAAATTAAGATTTGCGTTAATTGGTTCATAGCCTTTAAGCGTAATATTTTAAATGGTTCTTAAAGGAATTTTGCGTTTACGGTATTGCAAATTTTCAATTTAATTTAATATTTTGAGCGTTGTCGCATTGCCCCTTATTTTTGACGTAATGATAGTATCCCCTGTTAACTAAGGAATCTTATTTTTGGTTTTTGGCTTTTAGATCGAATATTAAATTCTGAGAGTTTTTGGTTTTATTTCGAGCCATTGAGAGACAATATGAAAAGTAGAGATATCATTATCATTGAATGTCCGACCAATCTTGGGCTTTCGAAGTTGTCAGAGACAAAAGAACCAGGAGTTGGAAAATTGCCTCAATGGTTAAAGAAATGGGGTTTGCATTCTGCTATTGCTCCCTCAAAGGTATTTCAAATTCCACCCCCATTTTACGCCAACGTAGTAGATCCGGTTACCCAAGTACGGAATGTAAATGAGATTATAGAATTTGCATTAACCCAAAGTGAAGTGATGAGAGGCGCGAGCGAGGGGAATAACTTTGTATTGGTATTGGGAGGTGACTGTAGTGTTTTAATTGGAAGCGGCCTGGTGTTGAAACAGATGGGACGTTACGGATTATTTTATTTGGATGGGCATACGGATTACATAACCCCTGAACAGTCCCACACCCACGGTGCCGCCGGCATGGATTTAGGGATTTGTTGTGGCTTGGGGCATAAAAAGCTAACGAATATTTTAGGAATAGAGCCCTATTTTCGGCAAACAGATGTTTTTTGCGTTGGGAACAGAGAATATGATGACGATTATGAGAAGCCTATTAATGATTCAGATGTTCAATATTATCCTTTGCAGAAGCTGCGTCGTACTGGCCTGAAGGAAACCGTTTTGAATTTTCTAGAGATGGTAAAAAGAAGTAAGCTAGACGGATTTTTTATACATCTGGATGTGGATGTTCTTAGCAACAAGGTAATGCCAGCCGTTGATAGTCCACAAAATGGTGGTTTGACTTATTTGGAACTAAGGCAGATTTTATCTCCGTTAATTTCCAGCGAGTTGGCTGTTGGGATGGAAATTACGATTCTCGATCCCGATTTGGATCCCTCAGGAAATTACACCGTGGAATTTATCAAACATATTGCGCCAATTTTAAAAATTTTACTATGAAGCTAAATACTATAAAAATATTATTATTGTTCCTATCCTTGAATTCATTTGGACAGGTAGCGAATCGTTTAATCTCGGAAATAAATGAAATCGAGCCGGAATATATTCCAGAATTATTTGGCAGTGGTATTATTTCAACCCATCTCAATGAATACAATATTACGTTTTCCCCCGATGGTGAAATATTACTTTATACGATAGCCAACAATACCACCATCAACC
>JBLWTS010000043.1:0-26881 GCA_048270045.1 Aequorivita sp. | reverse complement strand
ATATTTTTTAAACTTTCCAATTCAATTTGAGTATATAAAAATTCAATTGGAACATAAGCCCAAACCAATTCTTTTGGACCTACTTTTCCATAATCCCTAATAGTCTTCACTATTTTACCTTTTTTAACAAACGTTGTCGTAATAGTCTCATCATCAGTGTGAGTTGCTGAATATTCATTTAGTAAACCATCAATACTTGCCTTTCCAAACTTTGAAAATATATATTTTGTTTTTAGGCTATCAATTTGTGACTCGTAAAACCCTAAAGGGTTTACATAAACTTCTCCTTGAAAATAAACCTTATTCTTATCGTCTATAGAAATGTTTATTATTGGGCAAGAACCATAACAACCTGAGCTTGAGAATATAATTTGATCAAAATTGATGGCTGTATTTTTTCTAATTCTTTCAAGTTTTATAGAGGTCGTATCATTTGTTATTAGAATTAGGGTATCTGCAAATTGTTTTTTTATTTTCCATTTTAACTCCCACTCTTCATTAAATGGGTTCAATATGGAAATACTATCTCCTTCAATTTTGTAGTCAGTAAATGTTCCTTTATTGTTTAATTGCAATTTTCCCGTAATAGAGTCTCGGTCATATTTTATGAACCCATTAAAAAACTCAATTTTATCTTCCGTAAATCCAATACCAAAAGGTTCATAAAATGGTGGTGGTGGTAGATTATTACCTTTTATATCGTCGATTTTACTCCATTCCCCAATCAGGTTATTTGGCACATTGTGTTTATCTGATTTACAACTTAAAATAGATAATATAAAAAATAGATATATGAATATCAGTTTTATCATTTTTCAAATATGTGTTTACAAGGTTATAACTGCCATTTTGTATAAAAAAATATAAGCCAGTTTTAAGTCATCCCCCAAATATACCCCATTTCCCCAACCTATTTCCCATTTCATATCAGAAACAAACCCTTTACTTTTCAACCAAGAACCTCTATTCCAAAACTCCTTGTTTTTTCGCTCTTTGTTCGGACGTTGTTCGGACGTTGTTCGGACGTCCTTCGAACGTTATTCCCGAAAATGGGACTTTGTTTGACCTTTGTCCGAAGAACGTTCGAAGAAAAGGTGTTGAAAAGAGGTGGAAAACAGGTAAATGTCGGGTTGTGAAATAAAACTAAAAACGAGGTTTATTTTTGGGTTATGTATTGTCACTTTTCAACAGACGATCATTTAACATCTTGAACTTCCCAATTCCCATTTCGAAAGAAAAATTAAGTAGTTTTGCCGAATCTGTGCTATGCAAAAACTGCTTTACATACTTGTTTATCCTATTCTATGGTTGCTGTCAAAGCTGCCAATGCGAATCTTGTATATAAAATCTACGGCACTGTTTGTACTGGTTTATTATGTTATCGGGTATCGCAAGAAGGTAGTGAAGAACAATCTGGCGTTGGTTTTTCCAGAAAAAACTCAGGAAGAAAGAAACCGGATTGCCAAAGAATCGTTCAAACATCTGTGTGATATTATTTTTGAAACCATCAAGGCGTTTACGATTTCAGAAACGGAAATCCGAAAGCGTTTTGTGGTTACCAATGCTGAAATATTAGATGAATACTATAAAAACGACCGCAGCATCCTCCTTATGGCGGGCCATTATGGCAATTGGGAATGGAGTGGAATTCTGAACAAATTGATGCCGCATCAAGCTCACGCGGTTTACAAGACTCTTGAAAACAAGCAATTGAATGCGTTAGTTAAAAAAACGAGAGAGCATTTTGGAGCAACCCTAATAACCAATAAAAAAATAGTGAGCGTGCTGTTCCGAAAGTGGAAAAAAGGCATTAAAACCCTCACCTATATCCTATCCGATCAAACCCCGAAAATGGGGCATTTTAAATACCACGACACCTTTCTAGGTATAGATGTGCCAATGTTTACAGGAACCGAGGAACTTGCCAAAAAACTTGATTTTGCAGTGCTTTACCTCAAGGTTGAAAAGGCAAAACGAGGGTACTATACCGCCACTTTCGTTCCAATAGCTGACAACCCCAAGGAGTACCCTGATTTTCAAATAACCCGGATGTTTTTTGATGTTTTGGAAGCGCAAATTCACGAAAAACCGGACTATTATTTATGGTCGCATAAACGCTGGAAGCACAGGGACAAGCTATGAGTTATGCGTTTTCGCTGCGCATAACCTCATTTGTAAATTCTTATTTGCAATATTGCTAGCTAATGATTTACTGAATACGGATTACTGAAAACAGAAAAAATGGACATTCTTCCCGAAAAAATAAATGATTACGTTGAAAAGCATTCCCAAGAGGAACCCAAATTGCTTCAACAATTAAACCGTGAAACTTGGCAGAAAATGATTGCCCCTAGAATGTTGAGTGGGCATTTGCAAGGACGGGTTTTGAGCATGCTGTCTAAACTGATTCAGCCTAAAAACATCCTTGAAATTGGCACTTACACTGGTTATTCGGCTCTTTGCCTGGCCGAGGGGATGCAAGAAAACGGTGAACTTCACACCATTGACATCAATGAAGAGTTGGTTGATTTTCAACGAAAATACTTTGATGCTTCGGCTTATGGAAACCAGATTTTCCAGCATTTGGGAAATGCCTTGGAAATTGTTCCACACCTAGAAAAAACCTTCGATTTGGTGTTTATTGATGCCGATAAAAGTAATTACCCCAACTATCTTGAATTAATCATTCCAAAGTTAAAAAAGGGATCGGTCATTCTTAGTGACAATGTGCTCTGGAGTGGCAAAGTGGTGGAAAAAGCAAAGGAAGATGATGTGGACACCCAAGCCTTACTTCAGTATAATAAGCTTCTTAATGAACACCCACAGTTCGAGACGGTGCTGCTTCCCATTCGGGATGGGCTGAGCATTTCAAGGTTTATTGGATAATGGCATCCTGCTTCGCTCCTCCTAGTTTCTAGTTGAATCCAATGTAATTATTTGGGATTTCGACTTAAGTTTTTTTCAAAGGCGAGCATGTTTTCAGCCTCCCTTTAAATTATAATAAATCATTAATTCGCTGTTAAATTACTTTTAAACCCTCAGCGGCTAGGGACTGGTTTTGGTATCTTGACTTTTATTCTATCGATTTAATCAAAAACGAACGAATTGAAATCAACTTCCGAAGCAGAAATTGAAGACCTCATTGGCGAATTAACCCCAGGCGAAAGAACCGTTCGGGAGCTTCCCAATGATGGTTACTTGTTTTTGGAACACGACATACCCTTCCTCATTATTTACCGAAATATTCCCAATGATAAAGCTACGCTCCGACTGGCTCGAACGGGGGCTTCCTATTTAATTGTCGGTAAAACTCACTTTGAATATTTTCAGGAACTCGTAAATCAACTTACCGAAAAAATGAGTGCTCGCTTTGGAGCGTTTATTTTGATGGAAATATACACCGGAGAGCCGGGAAGTACAGAATTCATAATCCGCGGACCTTCGCACAAACTACCCGTGTCGTTGGAGGTTCTTAAGGAAGAACTTGAAAAGGTTGAAAGCCGCCGCTATGGAGGCAAGGTTCTCACCGCCCGAATAGAACAAACCAAGGAGCGACAGCATATAAATCAGAAAGCTTTTTTCAGTATTGACGAAATCAAAGAGGCTGGAGGAACTTTTATCGGCTTGGAAATTCCACCTGTTTATCGCAATGCGGATGGCAATGTATTCCCTCTTTATTTTAGGAAATTTAGGGATGAATTCACGAAGGCCGTACACAAATCGGTGTATGAATTTGTCAGGGTGCAAACCTCATCAAATATTGAAGGGTTTGCGGCCTTGGGCAAGCGCGCTATTCATTCAGAACTTTTTAAAATAGATCGTGAACTCACGGAAATAGAAAATAGTTATCAATTTTTATTGTTGGTGGCGCCAGTAAATATCCAGTCCATTCGCGAAGGTTTTTTCGAAACCCATTTTGAAACCTTAAACGCATATCACTACAGATTGTTACCGATAGATCCCGACCTATTAAAACGCAGACTGTACAACTTGCGAATTGATGAAATTGACGATCCCGAGCTGGCGTTTTTATATGACGAAAAGCGGGAGGAGATTTCGCAACAACTCACTATGTTAAAGGAAAGAGGTTCGAAAAATTTCTTTTATAGCAGCATGCGCCTGTACAAAGGTTTGGAGAAAAATGTGGTGGCCGAGGCCAAGGCGATACTCGCAAACATTTCGGAAGATAAGGGTCAGGAAGACCGAAAGTATCTGGATGCACAGGCGTTTGGGAAATTGGCAGAAGCCGAATTTGATTATTTTAGAACCCAAGCCCCAGATTACACCTGCCAGGTCCACATTCGGGATGACGTGAATGTGATGATGGTTTCCAAAGGGGAACTTTACTTGCCAGCCGATTACACCATGACCCAAAACGAAGCTGCCGCGTTGATCCAGCACGAGGTAGGAACCCATGCGCTCACCTTCTACAACGGTAGTATGCAACCGCTATCGCAACTATCACAAGGCTTGGCGGATTATGATCCACTACAGGAAGGAATAGCGGTGCTTTCGGAGTATTTGGTGGGTGGTTTACGAGGAAACAGACTTAGAACCCTGGCGGGAAGAGTAATTGCTGGAGATGCGCTCCTTGATGGCGCAGAGTTTAAAGAAGTTTTTAATCTCCTGTATTCCCAATATGGGTTTTCAAAAGAACCCGCTTTTAATATTACTTCCAGATTCTTTCAAGGCGGTGGATTTTTAAAAGATATTATTTACCTAAAAGGATTGATTCAACTGTGTAATTACCTAAAAGAAGGCGGGGATTTGGAATTCCTATTGGCTGGAAAATTCGCTTTAAAACACGTGCCGATGATCCAGGATTTAACCGATAGAGGTTTGTTACAACCGCCACGAATAAAACCGAGATACTTCCAAGAGGAAGGCTTTCAAGAACGATTATCCAAAGTACGACAGGGAGTTTCACTTTCAAATATGGTATAAAAAAACAAATTGCCCATACAAGGATTAACTAAAGGCAAGCGGAGAAATTGGGCCTTCCCTCAACCTTTAAAAACTAACGAAAAGAAGAATGAAAATATGTTTTGTAATTAGCGACATTCAAACGGAAACCTGCGGGACTTCGGTTGTAATACTAAAAAAGGCCCACGAACGGGGGCACGAAGTGTATGTAATGAGCGTAGGCGATTTTGTTTTCCATAGAGACGACGATATCAGTTTGCGATGCAAAAAGATTCCTACTTCCATTAAAAGTGAATCGGTTGAAGAATTTTGGACTCAGGTGCAAGATGATAAACTAAAGGAAAAAGTTGTTCACAGTAAGGAAATGGATATTCTTTTCCTTCGAAACAACCCCACCGAAGAAACATCGGATCGTCATTGGGCGGAACACAGTGCCATTGCGTTTGCTAGAATGATACAGCAATCAGGAGTTTTGGTGCTTAATGATGCTTTCGCAATGAGTCATGCGTTTATTGACAAATTGTATTTTGAAGAATTGCCAGCCGAAATAAAGCCCAACAGCTTGGTTACCCGAAACAAGGAGGATATTATGAAATTCTGGGAAAACAACGGCAAAAAAATGGTGCTGAAACCATTGGAAGGCAGCGGTGGACAAGATGTTTACCTGATTGATGAAGACAAGAAAAACATCAACCAAATTGTGGATACGCTTACAACCAAAGGGTATATTATTGCTCAGGAATTTCTTCCCCAAGTGAGCAAAGGTGATGTGCGCGTTATTTTGATGAATGGCAAAATATTGGAAGAAAAAGGACAAATGGCCTTGATACGACGGGTGAGTTCAGACAAAAGTGAATTTAGAAGTAACCTTTCCCTCGGCGCAAAAGCCAAAAAGGCAAAACTCACTCCTGAAATAGAACATATTGTTTCATTAACGGCACCCAAATTAATACGGGACGGCATGTTTTTCGTGGGACTCGATATTGTAGATGACAAACTCATTGAAATCAATGTGCTAAGCCCAGGAGGTCTTGACCGTTGTGAATCAATCGGGATGCCTGCTTTTACGGACACCATAGTTGACGCCTTGGAGCGAAAAGTAAATTATATGAAACATTATAAAAACAAATTGAGCAACCGCGTTTTGGCAACTATGGATTAACTGAATGTTCTTATTGGAAAGAACAATATAAAGAACCAAAAAACTCAAAATTTTGAAAGACATACCAAGAATAATTGGAGAGTACGATAGTGGAAAAGAAGGAGCCTTGCTCTTCATCACTGGCGGAATCCACGGCAATGAACCCAGCGGAATTGAGGCAATGAAAAAGGTATTTGAAATACTTCATTCAGAAAAACCCTCAATTACGGGAAAAATAGTTGGGGTTTCTGGAAACCGAGAGGCCTTAAAAAAAGAGGTGCGCTATATTGATGAGGACTTAAATCGTACGTGGACAGTTGAAAACATAGCCTCAGGTGAACAAAACTCGCACGAAAAGAAAGAGATGTTCCAGATAATTGATGTCCTTGAAAAATACCCAGAAAAAGATTACCCCAAACGCTATTTTTTGGATTGTCACACCACTTCCGCTGCAAGCGAACCCTATATTTCAGTGCAAGATGTGAATGATAATGACCACTGGGCGCATAAGTTCCCAACCTATATCATTAGAGGATTTTCAGACATTGTTCTTGGATGTATAGATCATTATGAAAGCAGAATAGGAATAACAGGTTTCGTTTTTGAAGGAGGGCAACACGAAAGTGAGGTTTCCGTACTAAACCATGAGGGAATGATTTGGAATGCTATCGGTCACGCCTGTGATTTGGATTTAAACACTTTAAAGAAATATCCCGAAGCCGCCAAAATGCTTGAGGAGAAAAGAAAGAATCGCAAGACTTTTGAAATTGAATACCGCCACGGCTTGAAAGATGACGACGATTTTAAAATGGAACCTAATTTCAGCAATTTTCAAAAAATAAAAAAAGGAGAGCTGTTGGCCCGCCAAAATGGAAAACCAGTGTATAGCGAATGGGACGATTATATTTTCATGCCTTTATACCAAAGTCAAGGAAATGATGGCTTCTTCGTGGTAAAAGAGGTGAAAGGACTTTAAGGTGTAAAAGCGAAAGAGACTGTTTTTGCAAAGCCAATAAGACCGTAATTTCACACAATTTTGAAATAGCGGTGGCGTTCGATTGTTCTTTGACACAGAAAGTGAAATAGGAAAGCAAACGAGGTACCTACTAATGCGCCTACAAAAATATCGCTGGGAAAGTGAACTCCCACAAAAATCCTACTCAGAGAAAACACGAGAGGCCATAAATAGGCCGCATAAATCCAGTTGGTGTATTTGCGTAGGGATAAAACCACAAAAGTGGTGATTGAAAAACTTGAAGAGGCATGACCTGAAAAGAAACTATAGTTGCTCGGGGTTTGAAGAATGCGAATCAAATCGCCTAATGCTTTTACGTTATTGGGTCGTAACCGGGCAACGTAATCTTTTACAATTTCGGTGAAACCCATGGTAATTCCAAAAGTGAGTACCATAAACATCAAAACGAGTACTCCCCTTTTGCCGCGATAATAATAAAAAATGAGAATAATAAAAAGTAGGAAAAGTGGAAACCAAGTTTCAATTTGAGTCACGAAAATCCAAAACCCATCGAATTTTTCGATGCCCAAGCTATTCAGAAAAATAAAGATGTCCCTATCCCAGTCTTTTAGGATTTTAAACATTTAGAAGTGTCTCTTTACGGGGCCAGTTACCTCTTCCACATCTTCTTTTACCTTATCAATTTGCTTGCGCACATCCTTTGTGATATCGAAATCCTTTTCTTGCTTTTCAATACCCTTGGTAATTTCAGATTTAATATCGTTGGTAGCATCTTTTACCTGCCGAATTGCCTTTCCCATACCTCTGGCAATTTCTGGAACTTTATCGGCTCCAAACACCAAAAGCACGATAAAAAGGACAAACCCTATTTCGACACCACTTATAAAAAGAAAAATTGCTTGTGAAACCATTGTGCAAATATACTTAGGTGAAATGAGTTAATGCGAATGCGTTAAGAAAACTTTGGTGTTAAAAAAGACTATTATTTAGATTTTTTTTTATTTCCATCTGAGTATTAGAAAATAATCCAAATTCAATTAATTCGAGAAGAATTTGGATATGAATAGTGCATCAAAAAAAGCAATCATTTACAGGATGACACAAACTAAAACTTTTGCGATTTATTCCTTTATTCTTCTAATCACATAATTATAGTTTTGGCAACTTCGTAAATATGCAACTGTGTTTGTGGTTAGGAGAAACCAAGCTTCGCCAATAGTCCATTATCAACAATTACTTATTTGCGTTCAATTGTTACCCACGATTTGTCAAATCCGATGGCTTCAAGTATTTTTTCTTTATCCAATCTTTCGGGTTGTTTTATTCTCAAAATTAATGTGTGTTCAGGAACAGGTTCATGGATAGTAAATTGTGAGCCATGTGGTTGCCAAGTAAAGCGTTTGATTTTAGTCCCTTTTTCGAAGCCTTCCAAATTTCCTCGTAAATTCCAAACGAAATCATAAAGCTCAGGATCGTAACGAATTGTATCAAATTCGAAAACAGCTACTTGGGAAAGGTCATTCGATTTGACAAGTACAACAGTTCTTAAATTTTTAAATTTCATACGAACTGCTGAAACTCGTTCATTCCAAATTTCCAATACTTGTTCACCAACTCCATTTGGGTCTGCCGTTATATCTATTGTTCCTCCGTAAGAATATATAGGCGAATTACGACCAGAAATTAATCGAATCTGTCTTAAATCTTTAAAGTCTCTAACGTTTGATTTTACAGTTTTTGCACCCCAAGCTGTGTTACCAATTACAACATCATCAAGTCCAACATTTGAGGGTTTCCATTCCGCTCCAATACAAATTGCAAAAATTTGTTCCCATTCCGAGCCTTCTAAATCTGCTCTTCCTTTGCTGGCCAATAAATAAACAATTTCTTGACCAAGAATATATGGAAATTCCGAGTTGAATTGATTTAATGGATAAGCTGCAATCGACTTGGTTACAGTTCTTAATTTTGGTGATTGGCGTTTAGACATTAACTTGGATTATATTTTAAATCATATTCTCTTAAAACTGAAGCTTGATCAAGACTAGTTGCAACATATGGCAATAATTTCAGGGCTACAGCTTTAATCATATTTACTGGAACAGCATTTCCAGCTTGTTTTTTTGCTTGAGCATCGCTCACTATAATTTTATACCAATCTGGAAAGCCCTGAAGTCTAAACATTTCTCGAGGTGTCAATCTTCTTTCCCCATTAACTAAAAGATAATTATGTGAAGCTCCTGCACGTAATGCACACGAGTATGGGTAAGAACAAATGTTCCCCGATTTGTTTTCGTGCCAAATAGATGGATAATATGATGATTTATGCTTTTCTATTCTTTTATTTCTAATATTTTCTGAAGCAAAGAATTTTTTATCAACTTCCTTTTCCAAAATATCAGTTAAGGCTTTATAAGGTTTTTCGGGATTGGGGAAAGTGAACATTATAGGTTCTCTATGACCTATTATGACAACACGTTCCCTTTTTTGAGGTAAACCGAAATCCAAAGCATTTAGAACACTGTATTGCACGTAATAACCTAAATCCTTTAATGATTGCACAATAACTTTTAATGTTTTTCCACCATCGTGACCAACAAGCTGTTTCACATTTTCTAAAATAAACGCTTTTGGCTGTTTTTCTTTAAGAATACGAGCAATGTCAAAGAAAAGAGTACCTCTTGTGTCATTTAGCCCTTTCATTTGTCCAATAATACTAAATGGCTGACAGGGAAATCCTCCAAAAAGAATATCGTGGTCGGGAATATCCTTTTCATCTATTTTGGTAATATCCCCAAATGGCCTTTCTCCAAAGTTAGTTTCATAGCTATCTTGGGCATAAATATCAATATCTGACGAAAACACACACTCTGATTGAATATTATTTTCCTCACAAGCTTCTTCAAAAGCTACTCTAAAACCTCCAATTCCACAAAAGAGGTCAATAAATTTTAATTTTTCTTGATTCATATTTCAAATATAATGTTCTATTCTCTAAGTTAATAATCATTTCCGAAAATATGATGATTAACGAGGTTTTCTCCAAATTAGGAACAATAATAGGTCATTAGCGTTCAAAAAGGTTTCTACGGACGGCCTTTAATAACTCTCAGATTAACAAAAAAGTTAGTCTGGATTAGATTTATTCTTAAACTTATCAAAGGCACCCAATTCCTTATTTCGAGGCCACGAATTGTTTGCGGTGTCTATATCTGCTGTTTCTTCGTCGGGATCTACTAGAATCTTCGTTATTTCCTTTTCCGAAGCGATTACCTTCCCTACTGCGGTATCGTTTTTCCGCCATATTTGTGGTGGATAGGTAATTCTTGCCGAAGTGCCATCACTATACGTATATTCTGCGATAATGGGCATTGGGATACCTCCTGGCTTTTCAAAGGTTATTTCATAAAAATATTTAGGTTGCTTTAAGTTTCCTCTTTCTTCTGCAGGGATGTTATCAGAAATGTACTCTTTTAAAGTTTGAATGTCCTCCAGTTTAGTCTGGCGCATACTATCTTCAAAATCTTCACTCCCCTCCTCCACAAGGTAAACCAACGGGGGAAGATCACTTTCCTTAATACCTCTTTCGGCCATCATTTCCTTTACCTCTTTGTTCATTTTAGAGGTAACGAAAAACTTCTTAACCTCCTTCACACCAATGTCAACGTAATCGGTCGTGTAAAACCATTCCCTCCAATACCAATCTAAATCCACTGCAGAGGCATCTTCCATGGTTCGGAAGAAATCCTCTGGGGTGGGATGCTTGAACATCCACCGATTGGCATAGGTTTTAAATGCAAAATCAAAAAGTTCACGTCCCATAATAGTTTCTCTAAGTATGTTTAAAGCCGTGGCAGGCTTGGCATACGCATTTGCTCCAAAATTGTAAGTGTTCAATCCTTTGGTCATAATGGGTGCTAACCTTTCTTGATCGCCCGCCATATAATCAATAATGTTTTTTGCGGGACCACGACGAGAGGGATACTTTTTATGTCCCTCAATCGCTTTGGGGTAGGCTTCTCCAAAGTCCTGCTCTGCTACATACTGCAAAAAGGTGTTCAAACCCTCATCCATCCAAGTCCATTGACGTTCGTCGCTGTTTACAATCATCGGGAAGTAGTTGTGACCCACTTCGTGAATAATTACACTTATCATCCCCAGTTTGGTGCGTTCGCTTATAAAGCCATCTTTGTCGGGTCTGCCATGGTTCCAACAAATCATTGGATATTCCATCCCTTGATTTTTGGCACTTACCGAAATTGCTTTGGGATAAGGATATTCAAAAGTCATATGGGAATAGGTTTTAAGCGTGCTGGCAACCGCTCTGGTGGACCAATCCTCCCAAAGTGGATTGGATTCTGGAGGATATAGAGAAACCGCCATTACCGATTTGTTGCCCATTTTAACGGCCATCATATCCCAGATATATTTTCGAGAAGTGGCAAAGGCATAATCGCGAACATTCTCAGCTTTAAACCTCCAAGTTCTTTTCGCATTAGAAAAACCTTTTGCGGCAGCCTCGGCTTCGGCTTGCGTAACGATTAAAACAGGTCTGTCAAAGCTCTTTTGAGCGGCTTCATAGCGACTCATCATTTGTTTTGTGAAGATTTCCTTTCTGTTTTGAAGGTCTCCAGTGGCATCCATGATATGATCTGCAGGAACGGTAATATTCACTTCAAAACTTCCAAAGGGAAGTGCAAATTCATCCCTTCCCCAAAACTGACTATTTTGCCACCCTTCCACATCGTTATAAACCGCCATTCGGGGATAAAATTGGGCAATTACATACCCATTATTGCCATCTTCAAAAGTTTCATAACCGCTACGAGCACGATCTACAACGTGATTGTTGATGTTGTACCACCATTTAATAGAAAATACGAATTTGTCACCGGGCATTAGGGTTGTTGGCATATCCACTCGCATCATAGTCTGGTTGATGGTGTACGGCAATGGTTTGCCTTTGGCGTCCTTTATCTCTACAATATTGAAGCCTCCATCAAAACCGCCTTCCATATACTGCTGAACAAACTTGCCAGCCATATCGGCAGGGGTCGCGCTAGAGGATTCAATTAAAGGAGATTTGGTATCCTTTTCCCTTACGTTTTGATCCAATTGCACCCACAAGTAATCAAGGGGATCTGGAGAATTATTAGTATAAGTAATAGTTTCACTTCCCGTTAGCTTCTGGGTTTTGTCGTCAAGCTCCACGTCCATTACATAATCTGCTTGTTGCTGGTAGTAATGTGGTCCAGGAGCTCCGCTGGCAGTGCGAAACATATTGGGAGTTGAAAATTCCTCGTACATCTGTTTAAAACGATTATTGTTATAATGTCCGGGATCGCGGGGTTGGGTATTTGTTTCTTCCTGCGCAAAAAGGGCAGCAGAAAAAAGAAACAATACGCTCAGGAGAAGGGAATTGGAAAATTTCATAGGAAAGTTTAAATCTTAAAACTCAGTTTAGGGTTGACAAGTTATTAATTAAAATCCAGTTTGCCTCTAGGAGTATCTTCTTCAAGAATTAGGCTTCGACGGCTTTTGGCGGTTTTTAAATGGACAATGTTCTTTTGTTCCGGAAACATTTCCATCAACACTTTATTTTCAATTTCAACGGTTTTTAAATCCGATATTCCAGTTACTTCAAGGTAAACAACAACCATATCGGTTTCGTATTCCTTTCCGATATAATTCAGTTTTACGGGTTTGCCGTTTACATTTAATTTAATTTTTTGAAGGATGTATTTTTTTAACAACTCATCGGCCTCAGCAGTTTCCTTTTGCGAATCAAGGAAGATGGGGTTACTGTATTCTTGCCTCAAGGCATTCTCAATATCGTCGGTAAAAATTTTTGTGATTATTTGAAGTGAAGATTTCTGCTTTACAAATTCAATATTGGTAATGCTGACGTAAAACTTGTGGGTTGAGGATGCCGAAAGAAGCGGCAATAGAAGTAACAGTAATAGAACTTTTGAATACTTCATATAATAAATTCTACTCGCTCCTCTTTTTGTATTCCTTACTCTTTTGGTGAAGGAATTCCATTAATTGCATTTCGTTTTCTGGTTCTAATAAACGCCTATCTAAGCCATTTTCTTGTACATAAAACAAAAAATCGTAGGTCTTTTCCCTTGGGATATCGAAATTATCATGAATAAACTCCCTGCTGAACCGCTGTTGCATATTGTTGCTGAGCGATTCATTTTCTTTCTTCTGCTCCACACTGTTCAGCTTAGTGCCTTTCGGGAATAATAAGTTGCTCACTCCACCTAAAATAGAGACAAAGTTTAAACCATTGGTTAAGTGATTGCTATTTAGGGCTTCTTCGGCAACATTGCCTTCAATAGCGGAATACTGGTCGCGTTGAAAATTATAGCCAAATTCCAAGCTTTTGTAACTCAAATCCCAATCTGTGCCAATGGAATAAGTAGGAATTTTCTCGACATCTGCGCGAACATTCCCCGATAGATCATAAGGTCTGATTACAACCTCATCTAACTGGGTAATGGCAGGATTTACGAAGATGTTTAACTTCTTTTGTTCCACCACGCCTTTATCCATAACCACCGTGAAGGATTTATACTGCAGAGCGAAAATTTGAAGTCGGTCATTTTCGGCTATTGCTATTTCAAAGGCACCGTCGGCATCAGTAACGGTTCCCTTTTGCGCTGAAACATTATAAATAGAAATGCCCTCAGCATCTTCACCTTTGGGCACATGAATCTTCCCCTCTACTTTTACACGCACAATGTCTTGTGCAAGGAGAATAGGGGAAATTGATATGAAGAACAGAAAAAATAGATTTTTTACCATATCATAAAAGTACTGCTTTGTTTTCAAATTGAAAACCCAAAGTTTCGTTTGTTCGGTTCTACAAGAAAAATAAACTGAATTCGATGTGCCAAATTAAATTCAGCAATGAAAAAGGCACTTCAATTTTATCTGTATTCAGACCTCATTATCCTGTACTTTGATACCTTTACATCTTCCTACGTTTGGATTGATTCACCGTTTATGTAATATTGAAATTGCCATTCCTTAATCATGAAAGAATCCCAATTTACTCCTAAGTTTTTTTCCCTTTTAAAGAAAGGAATTAGTAAGGAACAACTCCAAAAAGACTTAATAGCGGGTGTAATAGTCGGTATTGTCGCTTTGCCATTGGCCATCGCTTTTGCAATTGCGTCGGGCGTATCGCCAGACAAAGGTTTGATTACTGCTATTGTTGCTGGACTTATTATTTCTGTATTGGGAGGAAGTCGTGTGCAAATTGGTGGGCCAACGGGTGCCTTCATTGTAATAGTTTATGCCGTTGTTCAGGAATTTGGGGTGGACGGACTTATCATTGCCACCTTTATGGCGGGAATTATTTTGATCGGGATGGGATTGGCAAGGTTTGGAAACCTATTAAAGTTTATCCCACATCCGTTGATTGTTGGTTTTACGAGTGGAATAGCCGTGATAATATTTTCGTCGCAGATTAAAGACTTCTTCGGACTTTCCATGGAAACGGTCCCTGCAGATTTTATTGAAAAATGGAAACTATACGCATTGAATTTCGGAAGTATAAATTGGGCTGCCGTGGCTATCGCGATAGGAACCATTATACCTGCACTGTCTTTTCAAAGAGTAAGCAAAAAAATACCGGGTTCAATTGTAGCAATTCTAATAAGCACGTTAGCGGTTTATTTCTTCGACATTCCAGTAAGCACCATTGAAACTTCCTTTGGGGATATTCCCAGCAAACTTTCTATGCCTGCCTTTCCTAATATTGATTTCGCGACGGTAAAAAAACTCATTCAACCTGCATTTGCTATAGCATTACTAGGAGGAATAGAATCGCTGCTATCTGCTGTAGTAAGTGATGGAATGATTGGAGGACGACACCGCTCGAATGCTGAACTAGTGGCGCAAGGAGTTGCCAATTGCGCTTCTTCAATGTTTGGTGGAATTCCAGCCACAGGAGCAATTGCAAGAACCGCGACCAATGTAAAAAATGGTGGCCGGACTCCAATTGCGGGCATTACCCACGCATTGGTTTTACTTGTTATTATGTTGGCACTTGCTCCTTTTGCAAAACTTATTCCCATGGCTTGTCTGGCGGGAATCCTGATTGTTGTAGCCTACCATATGAGCGAATGGCGACAATTCAAATCGCTTTTGAAAGGAAATAAGGCTGATGTAATGATTTTGTTGGTAACCTTTCTCCTAACCGTCTTTTTCGATTTGGTAATCGCCATTCAAATGGGCATCATACTTTCTAGTTTTGTATTGATGAAAAGAATGAGCGATGCAACAACTGTTGAAGTGGCAAACGAGATGTTTAACAATCAATACAACGAACCTGAAGAAATGTTTGATGACGAACTTCCTATATTACCTAAAGGTGCTACGATGTACGAAATCCACGGACCTTTGTTTTTTGGAGCGACCCAAACTTTCCAAGATACAATGGCCCGACTTCCGGATAGACCTAAAGTTTTGATTTTGAGAATGCGCCATGTGCCTTTTATAGATGCCACAGGTATTTACAGATTGATGGAGATTATCAAGAAATTTGCGGATCAAAACACTCATGTTGTTCTATCGGGTGTCAATAACAAGGTGTTTTTAGATTTGGAAAAGGCCGATATTTATTCAATTCTTCACAAGGAAAACATTACTCCCAGTATTGAAATGGCAGCGGAGAGAGCGAAACACATTATTGAGATTTGAAAGAGCCAAGAAACAAGACCGCTATGCTACTCGAACCACGACAAATTCGGCTAAAATCAAAACCTCGTCGACTCAACGGTAATATGTTTATTAAAGAATAATCTGTCGTGGGTCTTTTTAGTCTTGGTTTCTGGTTCTTTTTAGAGACAGGAAACAAGATCGCTTTGCTGAAAGACTAAAGAGACAAGGTTTTAATTAATATTACGGACAAAAAACGTGAAATTTCTTGTTCATACTAAATCTATATTGTAATATTACAATATAGATATCTAAGTATGGCAAAGAAGGCATATAGTGAAAAACAGATTGAAATCTCAGCACTAATGAAAGTGTTGGGGCATCCTGCTAGAGTTGCAATTTTGGAACATTTGCTGGAGGTTAAGGAGTGTATCTGCGGTCAGATTGTCGATGTATTGCCCCTCGCCCAGCCTACTGTTTCGCTTCACTTGAAAGAGTTGCGCAATGCTGGACTTGTCAAAGGCAGTGTGGAAGGAAACACGATTTGCTATTGTATAGATGAAAAAGGCATTGAAAGACTCGCGGAGTATTTCGACAAAGCAAGGGAAATATTGGAAAATAAAAACATCTGTTGTTGAGGACAGTTATTAAGTTAATAGGTTATTCAGTTATTTAGGCTGAAACGATAACTCCCTAATCAATATTCAATGCTCAATACCCAATATATCAGCAACCTATAACTCAGTAACAAATAACTCAGTAACAAATAACTCAGTAACCAGTAACTCAAAAACCCATAAAATGACAAACGAAGCGCAAATAAAAGAAATGGTAAAGCAGAAATATAGTGAAATCGCTTTACAGGAAAAGGAAACCAACCAATCCTCCTGCTGTGGGGCGGGAAGTTGTTCTACGGAAGTTTATAATATCATGTCCGATGACTACACAACAATGGAAGGTTATAACCCAGACGCCGATTTAGGGTTAGGTTGTGGTTTGCCAACACAATTCGCTAAGATCAAAAAAGGAGATACAGTTATCGACTTAGGAAGCGGGGCTGGAAACGATTGTTTTATTGCAAGAGTGGAAACCGGTGAAGCTGGAAAGGTAATCGGGATTGACTTTACACCAACCATGGTTGAAAAAGCACGTGTAAACGCGGAAAAACTAGGAATGAACAATGTTGAGTTCCGTTTGGGAGATATTGAAAATATGCCCGTGACTTCTGAAACTGCTGATGTGGTTGTAAGCAACTGCGTTTTAAACCTTGTACCAAATAAAAAAGCCGTATTTCAGGATATATTCCGCGTATTAAAAACAGGTGGGCATTTTAGTATTTCAGATATCGTATTAACTGGCGAGCTTCCTGAGAAGATTAAATCTGCAGCGGAAATGTATGCTGGATGTGTGGCAAGTGCCATTGACAAAGACGAATACTTGGGTTATATTAAGGAAACTGGTTTTGAAAATATTACCCTTCAAAAGGAAAAAGCCATTATTGTGCCTGATGATATACTGAAGGATTATTTGAATGAAGAAGAAATGGCGGCCTATAAAAGCAGTCCAACAGTGATTTACAGCATTACAGTATATGCTGAGAAGCCTTCTTGCTGTTCTCCGAAGAGTGGTTGTTGTTAATTAGAAAGTTTATAAATATTCTTTGGATTATCCTGCGCTGAGAATTCCATAACTTTAATCGGAAAACCCTGCTTTTATATTGTAAAAAACAGGGTTTTCTATTAAAGGGTTATAAGCAAATTCAAGGATAAATTCCAAAAGTTCTATTATATAAATGAATTTTTCCTTTCTCCAAAGCTGGACGTTAATTCATGGTGATAAATGAAATGAAGATTTCTATAAAGTTCTATGTCCTGCAACTGTTACAGTTCGGTTATCTTCATCACTAAATTGACCATTTATTTCGTAACCTGACAGATTTCCTACTACTTTTCCATTTTCTGATTCTATCAATTGATTATTCCCATTAATAGTTCCGTCAATATCCTCTGGAGTAGAACCTGGGGCATCATCTTTGGCAATACCTCCCCATAAATTCAAACCTCTAGAAAGCAAAATATTGAAGGTTCCTGTATCTCCTCCCGTCATTGAATAGGTACCTTCAAAGGCTTCTATAAGCGAAGTGGAAGTTTCCTTATACAAAGTAAAAACAGCATCGGGATGGCCGGGAATATCGGAAGAAATAACAGTAGGAGCTCCCCCACCCGCAGCTACTGAAAATGTCAAGGAGACAGGGTTTCCATCATAAATACCGGTAAAAGGAGCTACATAAGGTTGCCCATCCACATAAGAAACATTTGAAGTTAAGGATGCGGAAATACCATCAAGAGTCATTGTGCCAGTAATGGTGTTGGAACCGTTTTGAATATCGATAGATAATGTACCTGACGAGCCCACCTCAATTCCCTTGTAAACTCCCTTGCCACTATGATCGTTTTCAGGCAAAGCATCTGGAGTATCCACACAGGTGGCACAAGCGTATGGCGGTGTGTTATCATTATCTTTATCTTTTGAACAGGAGCTAAACGCTATACTTATTAAAGAAATAGCAAACAGCGCAATAAGTGCGATTATGGATTTTTTTGTAGTTTTCATTTTATGAGAATTGATGTATAAAAGGATTATTCCTTTATCCCATCAAAGGTAAATCACACAAAAGCGCAAGTAAATAACCAAAAAGTAGTAATCTGTGATTGTGAAATTATTTGCGAAGTGCTTTATTTAGTGCTTCAGTTCTAGAATTCACCTGAAGCTTTTCGTAGATGTTTCGAATGTGTGTGCGAACGGTTTCGGTACTTAAAAACAGTTTGTCTGCGATCTCCTTATAGCGTAATCCTTCCGACAATCGAAGGAGAACTTCCTTTTCTCTTTCCGAAAGTTTTTTCAATTCATTATTATCCTCTGGCAGTTTATGAAATGAGGCAACCACTTTTCGCGCAATATTGCTACTCATTGGAGATCCTCCGTGATATACATCAACGATGGCGTCCAATATCTTTGAAGGCTGTGTGGTTTTGGTTATATAGCCCTTTGCACCCGCCTTTAGCGCTCTAAAAACCGAATCAGTGTCTTCAAATGAAGTACACATTACAAAATTAGTGGTTGGTGTTTTAGGCACTAATTCGTCCACACAAGCAATCCCATCTTTACGTGGCAAGTGGATGTCCATTAAAACAACATCCAATTGTAAGAAAGGAATTTCATCCAGGGCAGATTCGGCATCTACAAAAGCATGCTTGCAGGAAAAGCCTTCACTGCCATCAATCAAAATCATCAGACTTTCCCTGATTTGTTTTTCGTCTTCAACAATTCCCACCTGTATTGCCATTGAAATAAAATATCGGATTTATAAAGGTATTAAAATTACGTTTTCCGAGAAATGGGACGTACCATTAAAGTAGTAATCTCATTTTTTTTCAAATCGCAAAAGCTAGTTCAACTTTTAAATATAGTTGCCAATGCAATCGTGACTTTCACTTCAGTCCCAACCTCTAACGTACTTTTAATTGTCATGGTTCCGAATAGTCGTTCTATTCTACTCTGCATATTTTTCATGCCATTTCCATTTGAAGATGCATTTTGGAAACCAATACCGTTGTCTTTAATTATCAATGTGAAATCGGATTCCGAAACAATTATTTTAAAATCAATTTTAGTTGCTTTGGAATGTTTTGCAATATTATTGACAGCTTCTTTTACAACTAAAAACAGCGCACGATGAATTTCATTGGCGATAGCAATTTGTGGAATATTTTCTGGGATGGAATATTCAATGTCTATGGCATAATCATCAATATAATCGGTAGTGTATTCCCGCATTCGCGTAACCAAATTTCCCAAGCTTGCATTTTCAGGATTCAAAGCCCAGATTAAATCCCGCATATTATCAATCATGGTTTTTGCAGTTTCTTTAATAGATTCAGTACTGTTTCTGATTTCTGGAAAATCGGTTGATTTTTGTGAAATAATCTCGCTCAAGAAGTTGATTTTGGACAACCCCGAACCTAAATCGTCGTGAATGTCCTTCGCCATTCTGATGCGCTCTGCTTCTTCTGTTTCCTTAATGACTTTTTCACGTTCAATTTGATCCTTTAGCTTCTGCTGCTTTTTCCAGAAATAGGCTATGGCGAGAAGCAAGACAATTAGCAAGCCGAATGCCGCCATCAAATAACTTCGCCTTTTGAGCTTTAATTTTTGTTCGTGTATTGTTAAATCCCTTACCTTATTTTGAAGTTCAAGAAAACTGATTTTGGCTTCCTTCTGTTGTGTTTCGTAAACAATTTTATATTCCGATAGAGAAGCCGCCTCCTTCTCCTCGATCATCAATTGGTTGTTTTCCATCTGTTGCTTTTGGATAGCAAAAGCCTTTTCATATTGATTTTGACTGGCATATATTTCGGTCAATATATTGTAGGATTTATCAAGATTGGGTTTCGCATCAATACTTTTTAAAAGTATAATACTTTCCTGGACCTGATTTTCAGCCTCTGAGTAATTCCCCTTCATCAAAAAGAATTGTCCCAAATTACTATATGTGTCTGCAATCTGCTTTTTATTACCAATTATCAAATCGAGTTTCAAGCATTCTTTGTAATAATAGTAGGCACTATCCATTCTATTCGAGAAAAGGAAACAATTCGCTTTGTTGTCGAGAAAAGAAACCTTCATTTTCATCGCATTAATACTATCCGAAATCCTGATTCCCATTTCGTCAATCTTCAATGCCCTTTCAAAATCGCCACTGGCACCATAGATATTTGCCAAACTATGTGCCGCGGACAAATAGACCATATCAGATTTGTGTCCTTCCAACACCTTCATTGCAGTTTGAATCTGGTCTTTGGCTTTCTCCAACTGATTCATTTGCAAATAAACATTCCCCAACAGATTGTTAACACTGCCTATTCCAATAGAATCGTTGCCTTCTTCGTATAAAGTTAATGATGAATACAGGTTTTTGAATGCTTTGGGATAGTCGCCAATACGCGTACAATTATTGCCTATACCATTTAAGGCTTTTGCTTTTAAACTATCAGCAGCTGAAGTTTCTAGAAGAAGCAATGCCTTTTCATAGTTTTTTATTCCGAGGTGATATAATCCTTTTTCTGAATTTTGTGCCCCCAACACTATTGAAATCATGGCTTTGTATTCATTGGGTTCACTATGCAAACCTTTCTCTAATCTTTGAGAAGCCATATACAAAGAATCTGAAGTAGTTTGACCATTTTGAACGACCTCTGTATAGATTTGGGCTATTTCCTTATAATTTTCAGGGATAGTTTGTTGAACTGTTTCTTGTTTCTTTTGACAAGAAAATAGCAGTATAGCAATGGCGATGAGAATCCTGAATTCCACGTTAAGACAATCGGTTATTATTACTTAAATGTATTGAAATAATCAATTTAAAGTCAAAAAAGTTTTCAACCAAATAGCTAAACCTAAAAAAAGAAATTGCCTTTAAGAGCCATTTTTTATTGGATCTGATAAAAAGTTACATTTAGTGTTTTCTTTAAGAAAAACTATGAGTTTGTAAAGCATTATGAAGAGACTCAGACACTTGTATTCTCAATCCTAAAATGAATTATAAAGAGCCTATAAATACAGGAATTCACAGGATTGGCCCACTCTGAAACCTAGAAATAAATTCGTAAATTTATCAGCCATTCAAAACCAAGTGCGTATCTATAAAACAAAAGTTAGTCTGTCTTTAACCCTTTAGCCACAAGTAGAAAAAACGACAAAATGATTGAAAATAATATTGACCTTATAAAATTCACTTTTGAAGAAAGCATCCCACTTCATAAGTTTTTGGGATTGAAAATAGTGGAGCTCGAAAAAGATTTCGTCAAAATCAAGGTTCCCTTTAAAAAAGAATTAGTTGGCGATTTCAGAACCAACCGATGGCACGGCGGTATAATCGCCACTATTATGGATTCTGTGGGCGGGGTAATTGGCGCAACTCATTTCACTTCCATGGACGATAAAATATCGACCATTGATTTAAGGGTTGATTATCTCAAAGGAGCTGAGCCTTTCGAGGTTGTTGTGGTTGGCAAAATTGTTAGGATGGGAAACAGGATTCTCGTCGCCAAGATGAAAGCATTTCAAAATGATGAATTGATTGCAGAAGGAAAAGGGGTTTACAATTTTATCAGGATGAAAAAAACCTCTGAAGTGTTTAAAAAGACGTAGGACGGTAAGACATAAGATGTAAGTCATTTTAAAGCCTGCACTTCAACATTCTATCTTTTCCGTAAATATCTTTTTTTACCACCAATTGTTTAAACCCTTCATTTTTCAAATAAATCTCCAATTCTTTTCCAAATTGCTCGTTGATTTCAAAAAACAAAGTTCCTTCTGGTTTTAAAGAAAATTTTGCCAACTGGGAAATAACCCTATAAAAAAGCAAAGGATCATTATCGTGTACAAACAGCGCTGTTTCTGGTTCGTATTCCAAAACATTGGGCTGCATTTGTTCCTTTTCCAATTCGCGCACGTAAGGTGGATTGGAAACAATAATATCGTATCTTTCTGTTGATTGATTTGATCCTTTAGGAAGCGTTTTTGCTTTTAAAACATCTGTTTGAAAAAATTCAATTTCAATTCCATTTATCTCTGCATTCTGCTGAGCAATCTTTAACGCTTCTGAAGAAATATCCAAGGCCTGAACTTTTGAGTTTTGAAGGTTTTTAGCCAACGAAATGGCAATACAACCAGACCCAGTTCCAATGTCCAAAACCTTTAAGAATTTGGCTCCTTGATTTGTTAAAGCTTGTTCAGAAACAATCCATTCTACCAATTCCTCCGTTTCTGGACGCGGAATTAAAGTATGTTGGTTCACTTTAAAAGGAAGACCATAAAATTCAGATTCACCTATTATATATTGAATAGGTTCGTGATTTTTCAATCGAAGCGTTGCATTCTGAAATCTTTCAGAATCCACTTTTGAAATCTCTTTTTCTCGGTTTAAAACCATTTCAATCCGCGAAAAAGAAAGATAATTCTCAGAAAGAATATCAAAAAATGATTGCACCTCTTCCGAAGGATACAAACCTTCCAAATTGCTTTTAAAACGAGATTTTAATTCCGAAATCTTCAAAGGACTAATTATTTAAGGGAATTGTAATTAATAGAATTTAGAATTCCTTCAGCATCTGAACAGGACATGAAAAATGCCCTGTATTGCCCAGTGGGCCATCAAGGTATTTAAACCCGACTTTTTTATACAGTTTTTGGGCAGGAGTCATATATTCCATGGTTTCCAAGTAGATTTTTTCAAACTTAAACTCTTGTGCTTTAGCAACACAGAATTCCATCATTTGTGTGCCAAGTCCCAATCCTCGAGCCTCAGGAAGGAAGTACATTTTTTGTAATTCGCAGACATTTCCTTCATAATTATCTAAAGGGGCAATTCCCGAACCTCCTAATAGCACTCCATTCCGTTCCAATACAAAATATGCTGTTCGTGGTTTTTGATACGTTTCAAACATACAATCCAATGCTTTATCGGCATAGGCGGTTCCTACTTTCGGAACACCTAAATCCACTAAAACCTTACGTATCGCTTGGGCTATTATCGGATTGTCCCCTTTTTCAATTAGTCGGATAATGGCTAGGCTCATCTAATTAAATCCTTGTATTTTTACGCTGTGAAATTACATGAAAAATATATGTCGCGCTGTATTCAGCTCTGTAAAAATGGATTGGGAACCACTTATCCAAATCCGTTGGTGGGATGCGTAATTGTACAAAACAACAAAATAATTGGCGAAGGATGGCACTACAAAGCTGGTCAACCTCACGCTGAGGTAAACGCGATTGCAAGTGCTACATCCAATTCAAATTTACTCAAGGACGCTACCATTTATGTAAGCCTAGAACCTTGCAGCCATTTTGGAAAAACACCACCTTGTTCTGACTTGATAATTTCCAAAGGCTTCAAGAAAGTGGTAATCGGCAGTATCGATCCGAATCCAAAAGTAGCAGGACGAGGCATTAAAAAGTTACAAGCTGCAGGATGCGAAGTTATTTCGGGAGTTTTAGAGGAAGAGTGCAACGAATTGAACAAACGTTTTTTTACGTTTCACATCAAAAAGAGACCTTATATATTTCTGAAATGGGCTCAAACGGCGGATGGTTTTGTCGCTCCAATAAAAGAAATCAGAACCGAAACCAAGCCTGTTTGGATTACCAATAAATTTTCTCGACAATTGGTGCACAAAATGCGCGGAGAAGAAATGGCTATTCTAGTTGGCACTAAAACAGTAATGGATGACAATCCTTCCCTGACGGTACGCGATTGGGCTGGAGACAATCCAATTAGGCTAGTAATTGACAAAGAATTAAAACTTCACGCCAACTATGCGGTCCTAGAGGGAAATGTTCAAACTTTAGTGTTTACATCAAAAAAGAAAGAGAAATCAGAAAATAAAATCCATTATATACAACTAGATTTTTCAAAGGAAATTCCCTCCCAGATTTGCAGTTCTTTATACGAAAATGGTGTGCAATCTCTCATTGTGGAAGGCGGCCCAAAAACCCTTCAAACCTTTATTGATGCGAATCTTTGGGATGAGGCTTACGTGTTTTCAGGACAAGGAAATTTTGGGGAAGGCGTATTGGCCCCAACTTTCAAGGGAGCGTTAACTTCCAAAACTCAAATAAAGGAAGATTCTTTACAATGCTTTAAAAATCAAATATCTTGATAGCCCTTGCGCTGAGCATTTTGTCATCCACAACTATTTTTGTGGTTTTCAAACTATTTTCAAAATTCAAAATCAACACCCTTCACGCCATTGTGGTCAATTATTTGGTGGCCACTTTTTGTGGGATTATCCTTCAACCCAATGAAATAGACCTTGGAGAAACCCTGCAATATTCTTGGTTTCCATTTGCTCTGGTATTAGGAGTTTTGTTTATCACAGTTTTTAATTTAATGGGCATAACAGCACAGCGTAGTGGACTTTCCGTAGTTTCGGTAGCCGCCAAGATGAGCGTCGTAATCCCTATTCTTTTCGGCCTGATTTACTACAATGAAAGTCTGGGAATTTTGAAAATTATCGGCATTCTTGTGGCTCTTGTGGCTGTTTATCTCGCTTCAATCAAAACAAAAGATGGATTGAAAATAAAAGCTTCCAACTTCATCTTTCCCCTCATGGTCTTTTTAGGAACTGGCATCATAGATACCACAGTAAAATACTTGGAAGGAGAATATGTAGGCAAAGATGATATCCCAATTTTTTCAGCTACCATTTATGCCATGGCTGGCCTTATTGGAATAGTTATTTTGACTATTCAGGGTTTCCAAGGTAAGTTTCAATTTCAGTTTAAAAACATCTTAGGAGGAATCGCGTTAGGAATTCCCAATTTCTTTTCCATTTATTTTTTGGTACAAGCTCTGCGCAGTGGTATTTTTGAAAGTTCAGGGATTTTTACCATCAACAATGTTTCTATAGTTATGATTTCGTCCTTGCTGGGGATTTTACTCTTCAAGGAAAAAATATTAGTCAAAAACTGGATTGGAATCGTGTTAGCCATTTTGGGTATTCTGTTGATAACCCTAGGAAAATGGTAAAAAATGAGACCGGAAACTAGAAACAAAACTCACATTGGATATAGAAAAGGACACATATAAAACTATTTTGAAACCTTCAGAAGAAGTGCTTTACAAGGAAAAAGGAAGCAAATTTTTCGGCTATGCGTTTCCTGTTTCCACAGAGGAGGAAACAAAGGAACACATTGAAAACCTGAAGAAGCAACACCACAGTGCTCGCCACTGGTGCTACGCTTGGCAATTGGGAAAAAGTTATGATCAATATCGCGCCAATGACGATGGCGAGCCTTCCAACAGTGCAGGGATGCCTATCTACGGGCAATTGCAATCTTTTGACGTAACTAATATCCTGGTTGTGGTAGTCCGTTATTTTGGCGGAACCAAGTTAGGAGTCGGCGGCTTGATTCAGGCATATAAAACAACTGCGCAAATGGCTTTGGAAGCAAGCAAAATAGTCGAAAAAACTATTGATGAAAGCTTTATTTTGAAATTTGAATATCCCGAAATGAATACGGTAATGCGAATTATAAAGGACGAAAACCTTGTCGTAGTCAATCAAAAAATGGAACTCAATTGCGAATTTGAAATTTCAGTACGAAAAAAAGACGCCGATCGGATTTCTGAGGTATTTGAGAACACCTATAAAGTAAATATTCAGTCGTCTTCAATTTCTGAAAACGGAAAATGAGATTAAAGAATTTCGTATATCGCACCTATGAAGTTTCGTTCAGTTTTTCTAACAAATAATCTGGTGCCTTCATTAATTTTTTGGTGGTACTATTTATAAAAACCAGGACCGTATTTGCAGTCGCCAAAAGTTGTTTGGATTCATTATAAATTTCATATTCAAATTCAATTTTTACCGTTGGCATTTTTTTCAAGGTGGTCTTTACGGTTAGCAAATCATCGTAAAATGCAGGCAATTTATAATCAATGCTGAAATGCACGACAGGAAGTTGAACATTGTTGGCTTCCATCCAACGATAAGAAAACCCCAGCTCCCGCAGCCATTCGGTTCGACCCTGTTCTAAGTATTGGGCATAATTCCCATAATAAACCACTCCCATTTGGTCCGTTTCGCCATATCTGACTCTAAGTTGTGTAAATGTTTTCTTCAAAATTTTATAGTAATAACAGAAAGATTTTTTGTAGTTTTATCGAAAGTGAAGTATGGGGAAAAAAAACGACTATTTCAACCCCAACTTGGTTTTTTTTATAACTATTTTGTTCACATATTTGCACTGTTGAAAATAGCTCGGAAATACTCCATCCGCTATAATTTAACTCAAATTTTTTAAAACAAAACAATACAGAAAATTTAACTATGAGCAAAACTGCGGGATCGGTTTGGGACAAGTGTTTGGCTTTTATCGAAGATAATATTACTTCGCAGGCATACAAAACATGGTTCGAACCCATTAAGGCGGTTAAGCTTTCTGACAACGCCCTAAGTATTCAAGTTCCAAGCAAATTCTTTTATGAATGGTTAGAGGAACATTATGTCAAGATTTTAAAAGTTGCCCTTACTAAAGAATTGGGGCCTACCGCCAAATTAGTTTACATCATTAGGATGGAAAACACTTACGGCAATAAACAACCT
>JBLWTS010000042.1:0-27064 GCA_048270045.1 Aequorivita sp. | reverse complement strand
ATCTGGAAAAGACTCAAAATCCTATTTTCTTTCGGATAGGAATATGCCTTGGTGGTTGCTGGGGGTTAGTATGGTTGCCACTACGTTTGCTGCGGATACGCCTAACTTTGTCGCGGGCGTTATTCGTGAGGATGGGGTTTTTGGCAACTGGATTTGGTGGAGTTTTTTGCTAACGGGAATGTTGACCGTATTTTTCTACTCTAAATTATGGCGTAAAAGCGGAATAACCACTGACCTGGAGTTTTATGAATTACGCTACAGCGGTAAAAGTGCCGCCTTCTTAAGAGGTTTTCGAGCTATCTATCTCGGCGTATTCTTTAATATCGTCATTATGGCGAATGTGTGCTTGGCGGCGATTAAGATTGGTCACGTGATGTTCGGGCTTTCTTCCTATCAAGTTTTATTGATTGCCTCGCCAGTGGTGGTTATTTACTCAGCTTTTGGAGGATTAAAAGGAGTTTTGCTTACGGATTTTGTACAGTTTATTATTGCCATGGTCGGTAGTATTTGGGCTACTGTTTACATTGTGAATATGCCCGAAATCGGCGGAATGGAAAAACTGCTGGCTACTCCTGCTGTTGCTGCTAAAACTGCAATGTTGCCCGACTTTTCAAAACCTGAACTGTTGATTCCGCTGCTTATTATTCCGTTGGCGGTACAATGGTGGAGCGTGTGGTATCCGGGTGCGGAACCTGGGGGTGGAGGTTATATTGCCCAACGAATGTTAGCCGCCAAAAATGAAAAACACGCTACTTGGGCTACTTTGTTTTTCAATTTCGCACATTATGCGCTTCGTCCTTGGCCTTGGATTATCATTGGGTTGGCTTCAATTATTATCTTCCCAGATATTGCTAGTTTGCAGGCTGCTTTTCCAAACTTGAATCCTTCATTTGTAAAAAATGACCTCTCCTACCCTGCTATGCTTACCTTTTTGCCTGCTGGATTACTGGGCATTGTAATTACTTCGCTAATCGCGGCTTTTATGAGCACCATTTCAACGCACCTCAACTGGGGAAGTTCGTATGTAGTGAACGACTTTTACGTTCGGTTTCTTCGGAAAGAAGCCACTGGCAAGGAACAAGTCGCAGTAGGAAGGATTTCTACCGTTTTAATGATGGTGTTTGCGGGTCTGTTGGCACTCGTTCTTGAAGAAGCCCGCGATGGTTTCAATCTTCTCCTTTCCATTGGTGCAGGAACAGGATTGCTTTTTATTTTACGTTGGTTCTGGAGCAGAATCAACCCGTATAGCGAAATTGCAGCGATGGCAATTTCATTTATAATTGCGGCATTCTTTTTTGTAAACAACAAAATGGCAAATCCGATAATTGAAATGGAAGGCTATTGGCAGCTAGTCGTGAGCGTGGTTATAACGACGATTGGGTGGGTTTTGGTCACTCTTGTAACTCGACCTTCAAATTCTGAAACGCTACATACATTTAATAGCCTAATCTTCGGAAATGAATCTAAGTTTAAAGGCTTCGGAATGAAAATCCTTGGCTTCTTTGCTGGTGTTGTGGGAGTTTATTGTGCCTTGTTCGCCATTGGAAACTTTATCTATAGCAATACTATCCTGGCTTTCAGTCTTACTGCTGTGGTGGTGGTTTGTGGGTTGTTGATTATTAAATCGTTTCGGAAGACGGATGGGTAGACTTGAGATTTGAGACGTGAGACGAGAGAGTGGTAATATCCAGTAGCAGTTGGCAGTGGTGTTCAGTATTCAGTGTTCAGTGATTGGTGATTATTAAATATGTAGATTCAAATTGATTTTCATTTTATTTTAAATACTCTAGTGCTATAATTGACAGTCCCAAAACAATTTCAAAAATCATAATGAAGTCAAAGTATTTACCAGCTGAGCCAACTTTTACTCGAGAAAATAAGCGACCCAATCCTGAAAATATCACAGTAGCCCCGAGGATATAAATTATTAAACCAAGGGTCGAAGTATTAAATGCTGCATAGCCGAAAAGAAATCCAGATGCGAAATAAATTCCGCTCAAAAAACGAACTAAGTTGTCTAATACTAGTTGTTTAGGCGTTCCTTCCTGTAAGAATTTCATTGCTCCTTTGAGTATTAAATTCATTCCTCCTAAAAAGCAAATTAACGATACAATTCCTAAGAGGATTCTAAGAGCTATTTCCATAACATTATATTTGAGGAATATTTTCAATTAAGATTTCATTACCTGCTTTATCGTAATAGGTGCAAGTCATTTTTATTAGTGAAGCAATCCATTTTTCAATTCCGGTTTCTGCACAATCTTTGCAAAAAGTATAATAATCGGTTTCTCCTCGTTGATGTATAGAAAGGTGGTGCTCAAATTTTGAAGGGTGACTTGAGTCTTTAACTACAAGGTTGTCATACATTGGATTAGAAGCTATTTTATAGCCATTCGCTCCATAATAAACCGTATGACTATCCTTTACCCAAGTTTCAAATTCAGTGACTCCAAAGGTTTTTATTTTCTGAATATATTTCGGAAAGTCTGCACCCGATTTTACTTTACTATGCGCTTCTTCAATTTGTTTTAATGTGAACATCTGTCTCTTTTTAATTAGAATGTAAAGATACAATGATGAAAAACCGGTGAATTGTAAAAAATCGTTTTTCTACAAGAAGCGTTTAAAATTTTCAGGAGTGTCGCCCGTAAACTGTTTGAAGTCCTTGATAAAATGAGCTTGGTCGAAGTAATTATTTTCATACCAGATTTCAGTCAGCGATTTGGTTTCGCTCAAATTGGCAAGAACTGTATTGAATCGAACAATTGAAGCGAATTTTTTGGCTGTTGTTCCAACCACTTTTCTAAACCGCTTTTCAAATGGGCTTTGGCTGATAAAGAGCTTTTCGTTTAGTTCTTTTATTCGTACTGCTCCATTTGTCTGATAGATGAGTTTAACGGCTTCCACAATCAACTTGTCGGTTTGAATATCTTTGAGTTGAGAAACTAAAAACTGCTCAACAATTTCTATCCGAAATTTGTCGGTGTTGGCTACTGATAACCTTTCTTCTACTTCCGATATACTGTTTTTATCAAAAATATCGTCAAGTGAAAGGCTCAAATTAAAGAGTTCATTGGCTGGATGTGAAGCAAAATGAGTAAAGCCAATTTCAGTGAAGTAAACTAATATAGTTCCGATGTTTGCCGAATTTTTGAATACTCTATAACCGTCAGTAATTCCCGTTATTCCCGCCGAAGTAAGTTTGCTTTCAGTACTGCCTTGTATTGTGGCTAATTGTCCTTTGTATTGAAAACCTAAAACAAGTCCTAATGACGGAAAAACTTTGTACTCACTTTCCAATTCATTCTCCGCCACTACAAAATGCTTGATGTAAGGTTTTAACTGTTCCGCCGGAAAATGTTTGTCAAATTTCATTTTTCAATCTGTTGACATGATTGTTTTTAATCCTATTGTTTCTCACCTACTCTCATTAAAAAACTTTCCTCGCTTGGAGGATATGGCGATCATTGTGATAGATTACCACTCTAAAGGTATCACCGAGTTTTAATTTAATAACTTTCGAGATACTTATAGCTGTTTTGGTTTTGTTCAAATCTATATTTTTCGCTTTCTCTAAAAGAATTAATAGCTGCTCTTGTTGAGCTAGGAAACGGTCGATAGTCGTTTTATCCAAGTTACTGCCCAGTGGATTTTTGTCCTTAAACGTCTTCATTTTGTTCAGGTTTTCTTTTGGCAACATCATTTCTGCAAAATAATTACCTATCAAGCCAGATTTGAAATTTTTCTTGGGAGTAGTTTTTGAACTTTCAATTCTCCTTTTAATTTCTGGAATATAAAAATCTCCGTATAAGTTCAAATGCTCGAAACACTCTAAAATGCTCCAACCGTTTGGCTCATTTCGCCAATTTAGTTTTTCAGTTGGAAGCGCACGAAACTTTTCGGCTTGCTTAATATTTGTCAAGGTTCTCTCCGTCAAGTCTTGAATTAACTTTTCTGATTCTATTGTCATTGTTATTTTTTACAAAAATCAGGATTGTTCAAAACAAAAAGATTGATTTGGATTAAGATTTTTTAATTCTCGATAAGGTTTCTGGAGTCATTCTCAAGTAGGATGCTATATACTTGTTTGGGATTTCTTGAAATAATTGCGGACTTCTCGCTAAAACCCGTTTGTACCTTTCAACTGGGGAAGAAGTTAGGATATCGCGTTCCCGCTCCATTTGCTGAAATATCAGATTTTCTAGAATCTTAAACCAAATTTGAGTGTTTTCTTCTGACTTCTGTACAAATTCCATAAACGTCTGCTTTTTAATAACCTTCAATTCCGTTTTCTTGATGGCTTGAATATATAAATCTGAAGGTCTCTCGCTCATAAAAGAGTCCAAGGACGCAATAAAATTGTTTTTATAACCAAACCTGATTGTGTTTTCCTCAAGTTCGTCCATGACATAGATTCTCAAACTTCCATTAACTACAAAATAAAGATTTGTGTCAATGCTTCCTTTGACCTTCAAATATTCCTTTCGGTTTAAAACTAGCTTAGCATCCCAAAGATCCTGCTGGTCAATTTTTGTTATAAAGTTTGAGATTGGATCCATTAATCAAGTAATACAAAACGGTTACGTATAAAAATATCACCGATTCTTATTGATATATTTTCTGTTTTAGGCTGAATATAAATATAAAAAAACGGCTTTAGTTCTATACTAAAGCCGCTATTATTTTAATTAATTTATTGTGGAACGCTTCCTATGTAGCTAATTCATAGTTCGATTTTTCAATCAAATCTATAGCTTCATCGGCTAAATAATCAGTTAAGCCAACAGACCCACTCGTCTGTATTAATCTATCCTTTAAAAATTTTGGTAATCCATTCAAAGATTTATCATCATCTATTATTATAAATTGATTCTTTACGGGTTTGTTAGCATTAAACCAATGGATTAACTCATCCTTTCTATTCAAATGCTCTGTATTCTCAGGAAGTCTAGTTATTTTATTAATGCTGATGTTTCTTCGTTTAAAAATACATTTCCATTCATTCAATGTGTAACTATGCTTGTGAGAAGTAGTCAATACGATATCCGCTCTTGAAATAGAAATAATTCTATCAAGAGACCTAACTGCTTTTGAACTAAACTCAGGAAAACCATCTTCTAAAATTTCTGGTTTTCTCCAAGAGTTAGCAGGAACCATTACTCCGTCTATGTCTAAGTATAATAACATGCTGCAAATATACCCAAATTATTTTGTTATTTGATTTATTTTCTCTATAGAGATATTATTGAATTCAGCATCTATTTCATTTAAACGCCTAATTTTGTACTCAGTATCCCATTCTTCTTCAACAAACTCAACGTCATTCCAATCGCATTCAGTTGTTGCACTCGTCCGCGATGATTTGGCTTTATCAAGTGTAATTTTTGCCAATAAAGAACTCACATATCTATGATGACCATCAATAATTAATTCGTCACACACTTTAATATCATCAAACTTTAATCCATTCACCATTTTTTTATATATTCTATTGATAACTGGAAGACAAAGTCTTTTATGTGTTGCTATTAAAGCGTATTCAGATTCTGTAATTGCTTTTAAAATTATGTCTTTATTGATTTTATCCATTTTTAAAATTTTATCCAACATGAATTTAACCTCCTTCGCAATAGATAATATCCTCCAAATATCCGCATTCCTTTCCTTCAAATATACCAAAAGAAAATAAAAAACCTAAGAGTTCGAAGCATTTATAACCCATTGCTTATCATCTAGTTTTGAAACATAAGTTCTCCAAAAACCAAAATATACTAGTAGTCCAATAAATGCCTAGACCTTACTCCTCGTGAATGTATCTGCGACAGTTTACTTAATATTCCTCATAAACCTCATCCATTATCTCCCGTGCAATACGAGGTCTATAATGTGAGTTTTCATAATAATTTTGATAATCATTAGTGATGTTGTTTATCCCTGAAAAATCAAAAACGTTATCTTCTCCGAACAAATATTTTAAATATGCCAAATCCTTTCCATTTAGTTTTAATTGGTCATACAACGGGCTAATAACGATTTTTACATTGGTATTATGTTTTTCTAAAATAGAATGAATTTCAGTTAAGATTTTCTTTTGAGAGTCCTCAATGGCTTGTGGCGAAGTTTTTTGAATGGTATCCCGCTTATAAAATACCGATAATCTTTCCTGCGTGAAATATTTTTTTTCGGCAATCAATTTTTCAAAATACTCATGGCGAATTTCATTAGTTTCAAGATCATAATTATATGGGGCGTCATCCAGCAGCTTGTTTTCCTTCATGTATGGTTTTACTTCCCCTGAAATTTGGTAGTCTAAGTAAGCGTAAAGAAATTTAGGCGACAGAAATGCCGAAAAAAACGTTTTGTGAAACCCAATTATATTGGAATTACCAACCAGCTTTGGCGATATCACAAACAAATGGCCCGACTTAGGCGTGTCTTGAATTAGAATTGAGTAATCCAAAACAAGAAGGGCATTTTCTATTTTAATTGCTTCTCTGTCTATAAATACGATTTTCTTCTGTAATGCCCATATCGATTCTGCAGAAGCGTCATAATGAAAACAAGTGCTGTTTTTGGGCAAATGCTTTTTCCAGTCCGACACTTCATAAAACAAGGATCGGGAGTTTCCAAATATGAAAGAGTTGTAATTAATAGTTTTGCTGTTGTGTATGAAAGTTGAAGTGCTGACAAAATCTTTATTAAGCCCAACCCATCCTTTGGCGTTCATGTCATAAAATGAATCGTATTGTTTAATTACCTTAAACGGGTCTAAGCTCACGTACACTACCCCCAAAATAGCTAAAGGAACTAAACCATATAAAGAGAAACGAAACAGTTTTGATAGGAATTTGTGCATAACTAGAATTGAAAATAAATAAACTGTTGCTCTTCCCCACCGAACCATAATATTGCAATGATAATTGCATAATACATCGCATATCGCAAAGCTGGTGTCCACTTAACTCCTAAATTCGAAATTGCATACTGCCCTTCTCGCCCTATCCACTCAACCAAAACAAAAATCACCACGAGAATTATTGTCGTCAAGGCGCCATCCCTTCCAGCAAATTCGGGTATGGAAAGCAGCGTTGATGAAAATATTCCAGAAATATAGCTGAATGCATGTTCAATACTGTTTGCTCTAAAAAATATCCAAGCAAAAACAGTCAAACCAAACGTTAGCAACATAAACGAAAGTTCTTTAAAGCTAGGAAAAACCCTTCCTTGAGCCACTGTATCAAGGTTACTGCGGTTTTTGTGGGTTAATAAAAGCGGTAAAAAGTAAATGGCATTCAACGCGCCCCAAACAATAAATGTCCAATTTGCACCGTGCCAAAACCCGCTAACTAAAAATATAATAAAAATATTTCGAACCTTCATCCAAGTGCCACCGCGACTTCCACCCATTGGAATATAAAGATAATCTCTAAACCAAGTTGATAACGAAATATGCCAACGCCTCCAAAACTCTGCAATATCCCGTGAAAAATATGGAAAATTAAAGTTGCGCATTAGGTCGAAACCGAAAAGACGGGAAGTCCCTATGGCAATATCTGAATACCCTGAAAAGTCACAATAAATTTGAAAAGTGAAGAACAATGCCCCCAAAGCAAGGGTGCTGCCTGAATAGTCTGTAGAATTATTAAAAATCAAATTCGCATATTGGGCACAATTGTCGGCTATTACTATCTTCTTGAACAATCCCCACAAGATTTGCCGCATTCCGTCAACAGCCTTCTCATAATCAAAGGTCCGCTTTTTGTAAAATTGAGGTAACAAATGCGTTGCGCGTTCAATAGGCCCTGCAACCAATTGTGGAAAGAAACTGACAAATGCAGAAAAGGCTAAAAAGTTTGTAGTGGGTTCAAGTTTTCGCCTATAAACATCAATCGAATAACTCAAGGTTTGGAAAGTATAAAAGCTAATCCCAACGGGCAGAATTATGTTTAGAGAACTCGCCTGTATTTCCATCCCAAAGAATGAAAAAGCGGTGATAAAGTTGTCCAGAAAAAAGTTGTAGTATTTAAAAAATCCTAAAAATCCAAGGTTTACAATAATGCTGGTCCAAAGTAATGCTTTCCTTTTAAACTGATTTTCCTCAATGCCCAATCTTCTTCCAACGGCGTAGTCAACAAGGGTGCTGAATAAAATAAGTGTTAAAAATCGCCAGTCCCACCAACCGTAAAACACATAGCTTGCTGCAACGATGAGAAAGTTTTGCAGTTTTAAATTTTTGTTCGCAACAAACCAATAAAGTGTAAAAACGATAGGTAAGAAAATCGCAAAGTCAATGGAGTTAAAAAGCATAAATCCTGCCTATTCTTATAATAATTTAATTGTGAGTTGGTTATTATGTATTGAACAAATTAGGTCCTTTTCTTTATTATTTGGCCTCAATTCTTTGTTTATTCAATTGTTTTAAATAATTTTTTTGGATAACCTTAAGAACCAGATTGGGAGCTATTCGGAATAGGTTGGCAACCAAACGTCCCTGCCTGGGAGCAACAATAATCTCCTTATTCAATCTGACTTTTTCAAGTACATATTTAGCAAACAAATCTGCTGGATAAGGCCTGCCAAATGTACTCACATAATCTCTCAGACTATACTTCCTCGTGCTACGCAAATCAGAAGGTCCTTTTGAATCTATTATTGGGGTTTCGATTGCTGCAGGACATAAAACATTTACCTGAATACCATGTTTTCTAGCTTCAATTCTCAAACTTCTTGACAGACCTACTAAAGCGTGTTTGGTCATTGAGTAGTCGACCATTAGTGGAGCAGGCAATAATCCTGCTATAGAGGCAGTATTGACGATACAACCTTGCCCTTGTTTTACCATTATCGGATAAACGGCTGCAACGCCATTCAACACGCCCTTAATGTTCACGTCAACAATTCGGTCAAAATGTTCAACACCTAATATATGCGTTTCTCCACCAATACCAATTCCTGCATTATTAAACAGGAAGTCAATACTTCCATGTTTATCAACAATATAATTAACCAATGTTTTAATGTCTTTGGCATTGCGCACATCCAATACAATTGGGTGTGCATTTCGTCCCAGCTCATCACAAGCACTATTTACTCCCTTTTCATTACTATCAGCCAACCACACATTTGCTCCGTTTGCAATCAGCAGCTTAGAAATTGCTAAACCGATCCCCGAACCTGCGCCTGTTACAATTGCTGTCCTGTTTTTATATGTAACCATGGTTGTATTATTCATTGTTTAAAGTCCACCTTATCAAATTTAAGAAATGACGGTTTTGGAGAACCTATTTTTCAATTTACTGTCGTACCAATTTTCAAATTATCTCTAAACATTTCCGATACTATTAATTCATTTTCGGTTTTGTCATCTAAAATTATTTTCACCTCACCAATGAAGACGTCATTGACATATTCAAATTCTCCAATTGTCGTTTTCGCCAAATTCTTTTAGGAGCATAATCAAAAACGTTTTCCTCATTCGCGATTGGATGCAGAAATATTGAAATTACAATACTAAAGATATATGTCACTACTCCTCCTCCACACGAATGTACAATATGGATTACACTGACAGATTCATTTGCTATCTCTCCCGAAAAACCCAGAATGTTAAATTCCTTTCCTCAAATGTAGCAAAACAAAACAATAATCTTAAAGTCACAATTTATTATTGTCCTTGGTAATCATTGTAATACATTATAACAGCAATACTCTCTAGGTTAAACAATTGAATTTTAAATAATTATAAACTTATACCTTACATCCAATCGTTTTAAACTCAGACTTATATGATATTCAACAAAATAAGAGAATTCACCTCCTCTATTCAGCATCGTCGCTACTTTACCCCATAAAAAAACCCTCCACACGGGAAGGGTTTTAGTCTATTATTTAAATTGATGGGTCTATTGCCTTTCAATCCAATAGCTATTGTATGTGGTTAGGGATAACAAGCACTTCGACTGCGCTCAGTGCGAAATAGAAATTCGATTGTGCTTGGTGTGACACGGCACTTCGACTGCGCTCAGTGCGAAATAGAAATTCGATTGTGCTTGGTGTGACATTTGGAAAATGAGAGGAATTAGTTATTTCCCAAAATCAAAGGCAATCCACCATCGCCTGAACCTACGATAACAACTTTAGCATTTGGCGATTTCGCAAGTTCTAAAGTAGCATCAATCCCTTTATCCTGAAGCACTTTATCAGTTAATGAAGCACTCAAAATAGCATTTGCATCAGCCTTTCCTTGGGCCTCAATTCGCACTTTCTGAGCTTCCTTGGTCGCTTTTTCCAAACGGAACTCATATTCCAAAGATTCCTGCTCCTGACGCAATTTACGCTCAATCGCATCCTTTATTGCCGCTGGTAACGTTACATCACGCACCAAAACCTCGTTCAACTGAATGTACTGTTTGTCCAGAATCTTCTTTGTTTCCTCAAAAATCTCTTCCTGAATAGCATCACGTTTACTAGAGTAAAGTTGTTCTGGGGTATATCGTCCTACAACGCTTCTTGCAGCACTTCTAATGGCAGGCTGGATAACACGTTGCAAGTAGTTCTCCCCCTTTTCTTGGTGTAGCTTAGCAACATCACTACTTATTGGTTGATACCAAGCAGAGGCGTCCAGTTTAATCTCAAGTCCGTTAGAGGAAAGCACCTGCATTTTTTCGCTGAGCTCCTGTTGGCGCACTTCATAAACAAACACTTTGTTCCAAGGTGCAATAATGTGAAATCCCTCGCCCAGCGGCGGTTTATCAGTTACCACACCATTGCCAAATGTTTGATAAAGCACTCCGGCATGACCAGATTTAATAGTTACTGAGGATTTTGCTACTAAAATAATTAGGAAAATAATTCCTACGATTACGGGTATTGTGAGTTTGGGTAATTTTTCCATTCTATATTTTTTTCTAGGGGTTAAAGTTTAGATAAGTCCGTTATATTTTCTGAGAAACCATTCCGCAGCGAGGGCGAGAAAGATAAGTGCGAGCAGATATTTCCAATCGACCAAAGGTACTACTTTTTGTTCGCTTCTCTCTATATTTTGGTAGTTTGTATTCTCAATTAACGCATCAATTAAAACATCACTTTGTGTTGTAAAATACGCAGTTCCATTTGTTTTTTGTGCAACCCGATTGAGTTTGGAAACATCGGCATTTAAAAATTGTTGTTCGACATTAAAATCCAAAATAGTAAAACTGCCACTGCTGGAAATCGCTTCGTCAAAAACTGAAACCGTGAATTTATATTCTCCAGCCGGAAGACTGTTAAGGTCCACTTCATAAAAATTATTGCGCAAAAGCATCGGGAAAATCGTCTGTTTTTCAGTTTCAGTATTCGTCACTTTAATATTCAGAGAAGATCGATTGTCGAAAACATAATTCTTATCAAAATACTGCGCCGAAATCTTGATAGGATTATTGCTGTAATAAAAAGTCTCTGAAGATACTTCCAATCGCGTTCGTCGTTTGTTGGAAGCTAAGTATTGCACCAAACTCCCTATAAACCCGTCAAAGTCCTGAAAACTTTCCGTTCTTAAATAACTATTGGCTCTCCATCGCCAAAACCCTTCTCCATCCCAGATCGCATTGCGCTTCCCGTTGATTTCCATAGTTGCCACTAAAGGACTGCCTGTAGCGATTCTGCTTACGGTTTGCTCCAACAATTCCTCGTGAGGCACAATAACCGTCAACTCCCCAAACTGGGTGTATAAAGGCGGGAAATCGTCAAACCCCAAATCCTCTACCGCAAACGTGCCGTAATTAGAGTTTAACAAAGCCTGCACATCTTCCTTTTGTCGAGTTGCCTCTTTTCTAAAATTCTTTTGAACTGAATTTAGAAAGGGCCAATCCGTTTGCAAACCTGAAATTACCCACGAATTTTTATCCAATTTCTCGATTGCTGAAAAAACTGAAGCAAAACTTCTATCCGGTTGATAGAGAATAACGAGTTGGTAATCATTGAGCGTATTCGCCGCTTCCGAAGGTTTCTTAAAGATAACGGCTCTTTGCTCATTAGAGGTTATTGATTTCTTCAAATCACCTAAATCTGGATGCGTAATCTTACTTACTATCAAAACATTAGTGGCTTGGTCAATTACCTCAACCGCAAAATGCTTGATGTTATTGGTTTTGTTCTTCTCATTCTCCAGCGGAAGAATCTGCGCCGTGTATTTTTGAAGGCCGACGCTATTGGCAGGAAGATTAAAATTCAAAGTACTGGAATTTTCCTTTTCTGAAAATGAAACCTTTGCACGATAAACCGTTGACGTTCCCTGTGTAATCACAAATTCTGAATTCACATCGCTCGTTCCACTGTAAGTCAAAATGACTTCCACAGGAAATTGGTTTTTCAGAAAAGCAAAGCGATTGGTATTTAGCTGCCCAATTTTTAAATCGGTATATTGAATGGAATCACCTAAGATTACAGGATAAATAGGATTTTTAAAAGTTGCTGAAGAAAACTCGTAATCATTCCCCAAGGTTTGGTTTCCGTCGGTTATAAGAATTGTTGGAGCGGTTTTATTCTTGAAAATCTCATTGACCGAAGAAAGTGCTTGGGAGATATTAGTGTTTTTCTCCGCAAAAGAAAGCGAATCACTTTCTCTAAATTCAGTTCCGAAGGAAAAATAAGAAATATCGAATTTGCTATTGAGTTTTTTATTTTCCTTTAATTTTTTAATCAGGTCAAGAACGTTTTCATTTTGCTTCAACACCATTACAGAAGCAGAATTATCTATCAATACGGGAAGTTTGGGCTTTTCAGTGGTATAAGTTTCACTTTCAAACTTAGGATTGATAATCAGCAGAAGAATGGAAAAAATGGTTATAAATCTCAAAAATCCTAATCCCCAACGAAGTCCACCATTTTGTTTTGACTTATATCCATACATAAAAATCGCCAGAGCAATGGATACTACTCCGGCGAGGATTATATAAAGTATGGTTTCTGTTGACACTAAAGGGGTCTGGGGTTTATGGTTACAAGTTTCGGGCTTGAGCGCGCAGGTTTCAGGTTGCAAGTTTCAAGCTTAAAGTTTAAAAGTTGATGAGTTTAAAAGTTTAGCCACTGATTACTGAACACTGACCACTGGACACTGATTACTGATCACTTTTTTAAGTCAGCATTCCTCCATCAACGTTGATGACTTGGCCGGTTACGTATGCAGAAAGATCACTAGCTAGGAAGATACAGACGTTGGCTATATCTTCTGGCATTCCGCCACGTTTTAAAGGAATAGCATCACGCCATCCTTGAACGGTGGTTTCATCAAGTTTACCCGTCATTTCGGTTTCTATAAATCCTGGAGCAATCACGTTGCAACGAATATTTCGAGACCCCAATTCCAAGGCAACTGATTTTGAGAAGCCAATAATTCCTGCTTTGGAAGCTGCGTAATTTGTCTGACCCGCATTTCCCTTTACTCCTACCACTGAGCTCATGTTGATTATAGCTCCATTTCGCTGCTTCAACATAGTGCGTTGTACAGCCTTAGTCATGTTAAAAACTGATTTCAGATTTACCTCAATTACTTTATCAAAGTCTGCTTCGGAAATACGCATCAATAAGTTGTCTTTCGTAATTCCTGCGTTATTCACAAGAATATCGATACTGCCAAAGTCCTTTAAAACATCCTCCGCCAGTTTCTGCGATTCATCGAAAGAAGCGGCGTCGCTCTTGTAGGCTTTTGCTTTTACTCCAGTTTTGGCCACCTCGTCGGCAAGCGCATTTGCAGCTTCCTCAGAAGAGCTATAAGTGAAAGCCACATTGGCCCCATGTTGGGCAAATACCTCGACAATACCTCTTCCTATTCCACGGCTTCCGCCAGTAATGATTGCTGTTTTTCCTTCCAGTAACTTCATATTAAGTCAGTTTTTGATTAGTTTACATCTACAAGGCTCTTTAAACCTTGCTGGAAACCCCTAACTTCATCCTTTCGGATTTGTTTTTTTCAGGGATTTCAAATATAACAAAACGATGCGGGTTCTCCATAAAAAAAGCTCCGTGAATTCCACGGAGCTCTTTTTGTAATATGTTTTGATCTAGCCTAAAATCTCAGCTACTTTCTTTCCAATTTCAGCAGGCGAATCCACAACGTGAATACCACATTCACGCATTACTTTTTTCTTTGCCTGAGCGGTGTCATCACTTCCTCCTACAATTGCTCCAGCGTGACCCATAGTACGACCGACAGGTGCAGTTTCACCAGCGATAAAACCAATAACAGGCTTTTTAATACCACTGTTTTTATACCATTTGGCTGCATCAATTTCAAGTTGGCCTCCAATTTCACCAATCATCACTACGGCTTCACTTTCGGGATCCATAATCAACATTTCCAAAGCCTCCTTGGTCGTAGTTCCAATAATGGGATCTCCACCGATTCCAATCGCTGTAGTAATACCCAAACCTTGTTTCACGACTTGGTCTGCTGCTTCATATGTAAGGGTACCTGATTTTGAAACAATTCCTACTGTTCCCTTTTTGAAAACAAAACCTGGCATAATACCAACTTTCGCTTCACCTGGAGTAATAACCCCTGGGCAGTTAGGGCCTATTAATCGGCAGTCTCTATCTTTTATATAATCTGAAGCCATAATCATATCCTTCACAGGAATACCTTCAGTAATTGTAATTATTACTTTGATACCTGCATCGGCAGCTTCCATAATGGCGTCTGCCGCAAATGCTGGTGGTACAAAAATAATAGAAGTATTTGCCCCAGTTTCCTTTACCGCCTCTTCCACTGTATTGAAAACGGGTCTGTCAAGGTGCTTCTGACCTCCTTTTCCAGGAGTAACGCCGCCAACTACATTGGTACCGTATTCGATCATTTGTTCTGCGTGAAAAGAACCTTCACTTCCAGTGAAACCTTGTACTATTATTTTTGAATCTTTATTTACTAAAACGCTCATTTTTAATTATTTTCAATTAGTTATTTCTATCTATTATTTAAAAAATGTTTTTTATATATTTACTGGAAATGTTGCAAAGATATAGTTTTAAACCAAGTCATTTAGTAGGTTATTAAACTTTAACCCTGTGATAACTCTCAGAAGTATCATCATTATCGGTCACAGGCTGACTTATTTGGTATCCGCGGAATATTTTACCGTCTTTAGTTTCCCAGATAGCGATGAAATGAGCAATTCCCATTTCCTCATCTGGGTTTTCCATGGTTCGGATGTAATATTTATAACGAATGGTAATGTGATTTCCGTCTCCTAGTAAATGACTTACCTCTATCCGCAAATCGCTATAAGACCTTCGGACCTCAGCGAAAAAGTTCACAAGGTCATTGTAATACATAGTAGTAAGTCCGTTAGGGCTATTCCACAACAACACCAATTCGGGATGGAAAAAGCGCTCAAGCACAGTGTGATCTTTTAAAATATCAGACCTGTAAAAATCCCTTACTATTTCTTTTTCTTTATTAATCATGGCATTCTATCGAGTTTTTCAATAATATCAGGAATGAGCCTAATGGAGGCCATTTCTTTGTATTTTTTTCTGAATTCATCTGCAGGAGTTCCAAAATACGACTTGTGGCCTGGCAAAGACTTGCTTACCCCACTTTGTGCAGAAATCACAGCCTTGTCCCCTATTGTTATGCCACTAGTAATTCCTACTTGACCCCAAATAGTTACAAAATCGCCAATGATAACACAGCCGGCAATACCCACTTGGGAGGCTATCAAACATCTTTTTCCAATAATAGTGTCGTGTCCTACTTGAACTTGGTTGTCTATTTTTGTTCCCTCACCAATTGAAGTTGAGGCCGTTACTCCTTTATCGATGGTGCATAAGGCGCCCAGATCAACATTGTTCTCTATGACAACGTTCCCACCGCTCAACAATTTATCAAATTTTTCGGGACGATTTTTATAGTAAAAAGCATCTCCGCCTAAAACGGTGCCTGCGTGAATTGTTACGTTATCTCCAATTCGCGTGTTGTCGTAAATACAGCAATTGGAATAAATCAGACAATTTTTGCCTATCTCCACATTGTTTCCAATAAATACATTGGGTTGAATGACAGTTCCCTCCCCTATTTTGGCAGTATCTGATATTGATACGTTCGCGCTTTTGAAAGGTTTAAAATGGTGCGTGAGTTTATTGAAATCACGAAATGGATCCTGGGAAATAAGCAAGGTCTTTCCGTCAGGACAAGCAACTTCTTTATTGATAAGAATCACCGTGGCTTGTGATTGCAAAGCTTTATCGTAGTACTTTGGATGATCCACAAAAACAATATCTCCTGGTTGTACGACGTGAATCTCGTTCATTCCAAAAACAGGAAAATTCGGATCCCCAACATAATCACATCCGATAATGGTAGCGATTTTTTCCAAAGAATGTACAACTGGGAATTTCACGAGTATTTTTTATTTTTTAGAGTTTATTGTTTCAGGTTTTGCATTTGCGGAAGACTTACTTTTAATTTAAAAAAGTTTAAAAGTTGATGATTTTAAAAGTTAATGAAACTTAAATGATTAGCCCCTTCTGATTACTGACCACTGAATACTATTCCTTAACACGTTCCTGATACTGTCCTTTTTCGGTATCAATTCTAATTTTATCTCCTTCATTAATAAAAAGAGGCACGTTAATTTCTGCTCCAGTTTCTACAACCGCCGGTTTTGTAGCGTTTGTGGCAGTATTTCCCTTTAACCCCGGTTCAGTTGAAGTGACTTGCAAAATTACGTGTGCTGGCATATCGACTGACAAGGGCGCACCGTCTTCGGTATTTATTAAAACAGTTACCACTTCCCCTTCCTTCATTAATTCTGGAGTGTCAAGTATGCTTTTCATTAACTGAATTTGAGAATAATCTTCAGTATTCATGAAATAAAACATTTCACCTTCGTTATAGAGATATTGGAATTTATGAGTTTCCACACGTACATCATCTATTTTATGACCTGCAGAAAAAGTATTGTCAATAGTTTTTCCAGTGGTAACGCTTTTTAATTTTGTTCGTACAAAAGCGGGTCCTTTTCCAGGCTTTACATGAAGAAATTCAATTACTTTATAAATGTCATTGTTATATCGGATGCAAAGTCCTTTTCTGATATCTGATGATGTGGCCATTAATTGTTTTAGATTAGAGATTGGATTTTTTAAATAGTTGGGCAATACTCATTCCCCTTCTTGCAGCGGGCAAGCTTATAAACTTTTTTTAATTTGAATTGAAATATCCCTTCATAATTCCTCGCTTGGAATTTTTGATAAACTGAAGGATTTCATCGCGTTCTGGCGTTGCCTCCATTTCGGCTTCAATAATTTCTGCAGCTTGGGATGTGTTGTAGTTTTTCTGGTAAAGGATTCTATAAATATTTTGGATTTCCGAAATTTTTTGCGAGGTAAATCCTCTTCTTCTAAGTCCGATGGAATTTATACCAACATAACTCAAGGGTTCTCTCGCTGCTTTTGTAAATGGAGGAACATCCTTCCTAACCAACGATCCGCCAGTAACAAAAGCGTGATTACCTATCATACAAAACTGGTGCACAGCAGTCATTCCCGCCAGTACCACATAATCGCCAACTGTAATGTGTCCTGCCAATGTACTATTATTGCTAAAAATACAGTTGTCTCCCACAATACAATCGTGCGCAATATGACAGTAGGCCATAATCCAGCAATTTTTACCCACCACTGTTTTTCCTCGGTCAACCGTACCACGGTTTATTGTTACAAATTCACGAATAGTGGTGCCATCGCCAATTTCGACGGTGGTATCTTCATCCCTGAATTTAAGATCTTGTGGAACTGCCGAAATAACGGCTCCAGGAAATATGTTGCAATTTTTTCCAATGCGAGCGCCTTCCATAATGGTAACATGGCTTCCAATCCACGTTCCTTCACCAATCACCACATTATTGTGGATAGTTGTGAAAGGTTCTATTACAACGTTCTTAGCTATTTTTGCGCCCGGATGGACGTATGCAAGGGGTTGATTCATTTTTTGTGTATGTTGTTTTACATCCCAAGCTTATTTGCAAGAAAATAAATTTCCTTTAATTAAACTTCAAAATGCGTTTAGCTTCATCTATAAATTCTTTGTTTTAACCATTTGAGCCATTAATTCAGCTTCGGTTACAATCTTATCGTTGGCATAAGCCTTTCCGCTCATATGGACAATACCGCGACGGATGGGAGACATGAGTTCAAGATTAAAAATCAAAGTATCTCCAGGGTTTACCTGTTGCTTAAATTTTACATTATTTATCTTCATAAAGAATGTAAGGTAGTTTTCAGGGTCTGGAACAGTACTTAAAGCCAATATTCCACCTGTCTGAGCCATGGCCTCAACGATCAATACGCCTGGCATTACAGGAGCTCCGGGAAAGTGCCCCACAAAAAAGGGCTCGTTCATGGTAACATTTTTCAATCCCACCACATGAGTATCACTCAATTCCATAATCTTATCTACAAGCAGAAAAGGTGGACGATGCGGAAGCATAGCCATAATTTCATTTATGTCCTTTACTGGAGTTTTGGTGATATCAAACTTTGGAATACTATTCCTCTTTTCGATTCTTATGATTTTGGAGAGTTTTTTCGCAAATTGAGTATTAATGTAATGACCTGGTTTGTTGGCTATTACTTTTCCGCGAATGCGAGTACCTACCAGAGCTAAATCCCCCACTACATCCAACAATTTGTGTCGAGCAGCTTCGTTGGGATAATGCAATGTAAGGTTGTCAAGAATTCCGTTTGGTTTTACAGATATGGAATCCTTTCCAAATGCGGTGCGCAGCTTATCCATGGTGCTTGGAGAAAGCTCTTTGTCTACATAAACTATTGCATTGTTAAGATCACCTCCTTTTATCAGCCCATTGTCAAGGAGCATCTCTATTTCGTGCAAAAAACTGAAAGTTCTTGCATTCGCTATTTCGTCCTTAAAGTCTGAAATTCGTTTCATTGATGCATTTTGAGTCCCTAAAACTTTCGTGCCAAAATCCACCATAGTTGTCACTTGGTATTCATCTGCTGGCATTACGATTATTTCGCTCCCAGTTTCTTCATCCAAAAAGGAAATAACTTCTTTAACTACATACTCTTCACGGGGAGCATTTTGCTCCACAATTCCAGCATTTTCAATAGCCTCGACAAAAAACTTTGCAGAACCATCCATAATCGGTGGCTCTGAGGCATTTAGCTCCATAATGCAATTGTCTACTTCAAGTCCTACCAATGCAGAAAGAACGTGCTCGGAAGTTTGGATTTTCACACCACGTTTCTCGAGATTCGTTCCTCTTTGTGTATTAACTACAAAATTGGCGTCCGCTTCAATAACGGGATGTCCTTCCAAGTCTACTCTTACGAAAGAATAGCCATGATTTTCGGATGCAGGCTTAAAAGTAATTGTCACCTCTTTGCCCGTGTGCAATCCTACCCCAGTAAGAGAAATTTCCTTACCGATGGTGCGCTGTTTTACCAAACTTTCACTCATTATCGATCCTTTTTTCAACCGTATTTAACCTTTCCATCATTTTTGGAAGGTTTTTGAAATATACATAACTTTTATTAAAATCAGCATACCCAAATGCAGGAGAGCCCTGTAAGGTTTCATTGTCCTTTACGTTTCTGCCAACACCGCTCTGGGCCTGTATTTTTACGTTGTCGCCAATAACAATATGGCCTGCAATCCCCACTTGTCCCCCAATGATACAATTTTTTCCTATCTTAGTGGATCCTGCAACACCAGTTTGAGCCGCAATTACTGTATTTTCTCCAATAATAACATTATGGGCTATTTGAATCTGGTTGTCGAGTTTAACTCCTTTTTTAATAATAGTAGAACCTAAAGTTGCTCGGTCTATGGTGGTTCCGGGGCCAATATCAACGTTGTCTTCTATTATGACATTACCCGTTTGTGGCATTTTAATGTATTCTCCATTGTCATTTGGAGTGAATCCAAAACCATCCGCACCAATAACAACGCCACTATTGAAGACGCACGACTTACCTATAATTGTTTCAGAATATATTCTTACACCTGTAAAAATAATGGTATTATCTCCGATAGAGACATTATCACCTATATAAACATTGGGATAGATTTTTACATTATCCCCGATTTTTACATTTTCACCCAAATATGCAAAAGCACCCAAATAAAGGTTTTCACCATGTTTGGCACTTTCTGAAATGTATGAAGGAACTTCAATTCCCGTTTTGTTCATTTTTACCTGATTGTAATACTCCAACAATTGCGAAAATGCTGTGTAGGCATTATCCACTCGAATAATAGTTGTGGACAATTCATTTGCTGCTACAAAATCTTGGTTTACAATGGTTACCGAAGCTTGGGTAGAATATATATAATGCGTGTATTTTGGGTTTCCCAAAAATGTTAAACTCCCTTTGCTTCCCTCTTCTATCTTTGCGAGTTTTGATACCACCACATTCTCATCGCCTTCTAAGGTTCCATTTAGAATTCCTGCTATTTGGCCTGCTGTAAATTTCATGAGGTGTGTGGGATATTTTTTATCTGATCTTTCAATATGAGCTACCGCAAAGTAATCTTTTTAAATTGAAATGATTGGCTCCGTTTTTTTATTAATTGTTGCAAAAATAGAAAAAAAGGACGTAGTCGCGTTAGCTATCCTTATTGTTTTTTGGGTAGCACAAATAGTATTTGACTACAGATTTTGAAAGTGCTTCTATATTTAATTGGTCACTAGCCTTTGCTACATCAACGATCTTCCCGTTTTTCATCAATAAGTTTATGGTGTCCTTTTTCATACTATAAGCCTGATTTTCAAGCTTTCCTGTAAACACAAAATAAGAGGCCTCTTCCTCAGAAATAGGATGAATTGCAGCTAACTCCCTTCTTTTTGCATCAATTTTCTGAGACGAAAAGGGTTTGGACTTAACTTTGACCTTCAGTAGGTTTCGATACAACAGCATTTCACAGAGATTTTTAAGCACAAAATCCTCATTGTTAACCCACGATTTCATGGCCGAAATAATATCATTGTCATCCAGTTCAGAAAAAATATCGAGCATCTCATTGGAAAAATCTTTTAAGCCTATATCATTCTTTAGAAAAAATTGCAATGCTTCGCTTGCCGATAGTTCCACTCCTTGTGAAATTAAGTATTTTGCCCTTTTCAAAACTCGAACAAGCAATTGCTCCGCCACGACTCCCGTTTTATGTAAATAAACCTGCCAATACATCAGTCTGCGAGCAACGATAAAATTCTCAACAGAATATATCCCCTTTTCTTCCACTACTAAGGCATCATTCTTAACATTCAGCATTGCAATTAAACGTTGTGAATTCACAGTTCCTTCCGAAACGCCTGTATAAAAACTATCCCGTTTCAAATAATCCAAACGATCCATATCTAGTTGTCCTGAGACTAATTGATGGAAAAAGTTACGAGAGTATTCGTTTTTAAAAATTTGAATCGCAAGAGTAAGTTGCTGGTCAAAACTTTCATTTAAAGCCTTCATGAACAACAATGAAATATCCTCGTGACTCACATTCTCAACGATACTTCGCTCCATAGCATGTGAAAACGGCCCATGTCCAATATCGTGGAGCAAAATGGCTATATACAGCGCTTCCTCTTCCTTTTGAGAAATAGCAATCTTCTTAGATTTTAAAACAAGGACCGCTTTCTGCATTAAAAACATAGCACCCAAAGCATGGTGTAATCGGGTATGATGTGCACCAGGATAAACAATATATGAAAATCCCATTTGTGAGATTCTGCGTAGCCTTTGAAAGTATTTATGCTCCATTAATTGAAACACCAATAAACTTGGGATGGTAATAAAACCGTATATAGGATCGTTAATGATCTTGAGCTTTGGAAGGGTTTTCAAACTTTAACTTTAAATTAATAGCTTCAAAGATTTTTTGAATGAATATGGGCCTATTTTTGGTGCAAATTCTTCGAAAAAAAGATGGAATTCTATAAAAAACGTAATAAAAACTGCTCCGTTGCATAAAGCTTCGGAAAGCGAGAACAAATATACATATATGAGCGATATAAAGATACTATGGGTAGATGATGAAATTGATATGCTAAAACCACATATTCTCTTCTTAGAAAATAAAAATTATAAAGTTACCACCGCAAAAAGCGGGATGGAAGCCTTGGACGAAATTAAAAAGGAAGCTTTCGACATTGTTTTTTTAGACGAGAATATGCCCGGATTAACAGGACTTGAGACGCTTTCTGAAATTAAAGAGCTTCAAGCCTCCATTCCCGTTGTTATGATAACTAAAAGCGAGGAAGAATATATAATGGAAGAGGCCATTGGTTCCAAAATTGCCGATTACTTGATAAAGCCTGTGAATCCGAATCAAATCTTGCTCAGTTTAAAGAAAAATCTAGATCATAGCCGATTGATTTCTGAAAAGACAACTTCAAATTACCAACAGGAATTTCGGAAAATCGCAATGGATCTTTCTATGGTCAATAGTTTTGAAGAGTGGAAAGATTTATATCAAAAACTGGTTTACTGGGAATTGGAATTGGAAAACATTGAAGATCCGGGAATGTTTGAAATTTTGGAATCCCAAAAAGTCGAGGCTAACAATCAATTTTGCAAGTTTATCGACAAAAATTATCCGAAATGGTTCCGTGACCAAGACGATGCTCCAATTATGAGTCACACGCTTTTTAAGGAAAAAGTACAACCTCAAATCCAACAGGGAACCCCTACTCTTTTAGTCGTGGTGGACAATTTGAGATTGGATCAATGGAAGGCATTAGAACCCTCGATTGCCAATCTTTACAAGAAAACATCCGAAGATCTTTTTTGCAGCATTCTTCCCACAGCTACACAGTACGCACGAAATGCAATATTTTCGGGACTTATGCCGCTCGATATGCAAAAACTACATCCAGATCTGTGGCTCAATGATACTGACGAAGGTGGGAAAAACATGAAGGAAGAAGAGTTTTTCACGGCACAACTTAAAAGACTTGGAATGAAAATCAATTGGAGCTATCATAAAATCTCAAGTTTAAAACAAGGAAAAAAACTTGTCGAAAACTTTAAGTCTCATAAAGATGAGGATTTAACTGTGTTGGTCTACAATTTCGTCGATATGCTTTCACATTCCAAAACAGAAATGGAAGTTATTAAAGAGTTGGCATCTACAGACAAATCCTATAGATCGCTCACCCAAAGCTGGTTTAAAAACTCACCGTTATTGGAAATCATTCAGCAAGCGGCCCGTTTAGGTTTTAAACTTATAATCACTACAGACCACGGCACCATCAATGTGAAAAATCCATCTAAAGTGATTGGGGATAAAAATACCAGCCTAAACCTGCGGTACAAAACGGGTAGAAGTCTGACTTATGAGGACAAGGAGGTATTGGCAGCAGAGGATCCAAAAACTATAGAACTACCTTCTATAAACATGAGCAGTTCATTTATTTTTGCAAAAAGCGACTATTTTTTCGCTTACCCAAACAACTACAATCATTATGTGAGCTATTACCGCAACACATATCAGCACGGAGGAGTTTCTATGCAGGAAATGATTATCCCTTTTTCTGTTCACGTTCCACGATAGAAATCTTAGAATTAATCGAATTTTTCGTTTAGCTTTAAAACTAGTTTTCTCAAGCTTTATATTCGCTCTATTTTAATATGAAATTGACCTATTCACAAAAGGAATTGCCCCAGATTGCAAAAAGCATTTTAAACTATTCTACTTCAAGAGTTTTCCTATTCTATGGAACTATGGGCGTTGGAAAAACCACGCTTATTAAAGAGTTATCGCATCAATTAGGGGCTCAGGAAATAGCCTCCAGCCCCACCTTTTCGATAGTGAATGAATACGAAATCCCAGAAGATTTAATTTATCATTTTGATTTCTACAGGATTGAAACCCCACAGGAGGCCTTGGATTTGGGGTTTGAAGATTATCTTTACAGCGGGCATTATGTATTTATTGAATGGCCAGAAAAAATAGCGGAGTTGTTATCTGAAGATGCCGTGAAATTGCAAATCGAAAAAAATAAGAATGGGAGAAGGACCTTAAGCATTACTAATCCATAAAATTCGAAATTCATTCCGCACACACAATCTCTTTTATCTTCCATTCAACTTTGATTTTCTTTTTCCGTGAAATAAATTTATTGCGTACCTTGATGCGTGAAACCAGCAGATATGGCCAAACTTAAATCACCCTTTACCAAAGCCCAATTGATTCCACAGGAAGAGACCCTTGAGATAGCAAAACAAAGAGGAGAACTTTTTATTGGTATTCCCAAAGAAGCCTATTTCCAGGAAAGACGGATTTGTCTCACTCCTGATGCTGTAAATGCCATTGTTAGTAATGGCCATCGCGTATTGATGGAAAACGGTGCTGGTCTGGAAGCGGGATTTTCCGACAATGAATACTCCGAGGCGGGTGCGCAACTCACCAACGACACCAAAAAGGTTTTTGGCTGTCCTTTAGTGCTTAAAGTAGAGCCTCCAACATTGGAAGAACTGGAGGTGATGAACCCAAAAACTGTTCTTATTTCTGCGCTTCAACTTAAAACACGACAACTAAAATACTTCGAAACCCTCGCCAAAAAGAAGATTACCGCTTTGGCATTTGAATTTATAAAGGATGAAGATCACACGTATCCATTAGTCAAAGCCTTAAGCGAAATTGCCGGTACTGCTGCAGTCCTTATTGCGGCCGAGTTAATGGTCAACGCCAAAAAGGGTAATGGCCTTCTTTTTGGGAATATCAGCGGGGTTCCTCCCGTTGAGGTCGTAGTAATTGGTGCTGGTACAGTGGGAGAATTCGCCGTTCGTTCCGCACTTGGACTCGGAGCAAACGTAAAAGTATTTGACAGTTCCATAACCAAGTTACGAACTATCCAAACCAATGTAGGCAGGATTCTATATACCTCGACTATCCAACCGAAAAACCTAACAAAGGCTCTTCTTCGATGTGATGTTGCCATTGGCGCGGTTCGAGGACATAACCGCTCCCCAATTGTTGTTACCGAAGACATGGTGCGAAAAATGAAGAAGGGAGCTGTTATCATTGACGTGTGCGTGGATATGGGCGGTTGTTTTGAAACAACTGAAATGACTAGTCACGATAACTCCACATTTATTAAACACGATGTTATTCATTATGGAGTGCCTAATATTCCTGCGAGGTACCCTAAAACAGCTTCCATTTCCATCAGTAATATTTTTACTCCCTATATTTTAGAAATCGCAGAAAGTGGAGGATTGGAAAATGCAATCCGCTTTGACGATGGTTTGAAAAATGGTTTGTATTTTTACCGCGGGATTCTTACCAACAAAGCGGTTGCGGACTGGTTCGATTTGCCTTATAGCGATCCTAATTTACTGATTTTTTAAAATAGGCTCAGCAAAATATCCCAAACGAAATCTAGAATTCAAAATCAACAATTCCCAAAATGAGATTAAGATACCGATTGGTTTATTTTTCCGGAGGCTTTATTATGGGCCTCCTCCTACTCTTTTTTATCCTAAGCGGGAAAAAGACATCTTGTGACTATGGACTGGACGCGCGAACTTTAAAGAATATAAGATTAAAAGAACGTGTCTTTTCCGAAAACACAATAGAGTTTCTTAAACAAAATGAAATTGATACTTCCGCGATTAGCAAGCTGTTAACCGAAGGAGATGTGGTTTTTTCTGAAAGCAACACCAAATTGGATTCCTGCAAACAGTATGTTATCAAGGGAAAAATCCAAGAAAAAAACCTAAAAATAAAAATTGCTAATTGCGAAAAAGTAGCGACCGTATTGACTGCTACTTTTATGGATTAAATTTTCCTCCTTTTAATTTTGGGAATTGTATTTTTAAAGTTTTCTGCGCTCTTTTTCTCTTTTCAACAAGCTAAGTTCCCGACTCGTCTGCCCCGCTACCGAAGTGTTTTCCTCAGCTCGGCGAATCAAGTAAGGCATTACGTCTTTAACGGGACCAAATGGAATGTATTTAGATACGTTGTAGCCCAACTCTCCAAGATTAAATGTAATATGATCGCTCATTCCGTAAAGTTGCCCAAACCACAATCGGTTATCATTTTTATCGATTTGTTTTTCTTCCATCCATTCCATCGCCAAATAAGTACTCCCTTCATTATGAGTACCTACATATAAAAAGATGTCATCCAAATTGGACATAATATAACCCATTATTTCATTGAAGTTATCATCGGTTTCTTTCTTACTTCCACAAATGGGCGTTTGATAACCTTTCTCCAATGCCCGTTCGTTTTCCTTTTCTAAATAGGCACCACGTACAATTTTGAACCCAAGTTTATAACCGCCTTCTTTCGCCATTTGATGTTGTTTCTTCAAATAGTCCAAACGATCCCAGCGATAACACTGCAAAGTATTAAACACTACAGCCCTTTCACTATTGTATTTTTTCATCATTTCTTCACAAAGGAAATCTGCCGCATCCTGCATCCAAGACTGTTCAGCATCAATAAGCAAGCTAATGTTGCTATCGTGCGCCGCTTTGGAAACTAAATCAAAACGTTTGACAATCTGCTGCCATTGAATTTCCTCTGCTTCTGAGAGCAATTTCTTCTCTGTTTTCTTTTGAAATATTTCGAACTTACCAAATCCTGTTGGTTTAAACACCGAAAATGGCATAGATTCTTTATTTTGGGCGAAATGCGTAAGTTCTACAACTTTGGCCGCCGTTGCATCAAACTGCGATTCCTCCTCTTTTCCTTCTACCGAAAAATCAAGGATGGAATAAACTCCAGTATCATAAAGCTTTTCAACAGTAGACATACAGTCCATCTCATTCACTCCCCCACAAAAATGATCAAAAACCGTTGAGCGAATAAGTCCTTCCACTGGTAAATTTAGATTGAGCGCAAACTTTGTTACCGTCGTTCCGATTCTTACAAGCGGTTCCATGGAAATCATTTTAAAAAGGAAGTAGGCTCGCTCCAATTCCGAATCACTTTTAAGTTTAAAGGCAATTTCAGTATTGTCAAAATAATTTTTTGTTGACATATTATAAAAATAAAGTGTGTAAATATAGTTAGATTTGAAATCTGTTTAAGAAGAAAATATCTCAAATAAATAAAAAT
>JBLWTS010000041.1:0-27335 GCA_048270045.1 Aequorivita sp. | reverse complement strand
CGAGTTTAGCAATGATTTGCGAGAACAATGTTATATTTGTCATAGGAGAAAGGGTCGTTTTGTGTTTGCACCACAAAGGTAACTTTGCGGAACAAAACTCCTTTCTCTTTTTTAATCGTTTAGGACGCTATTGTAAGATAAACTTAAATAAAAAAGCTCTTCGAATTAATGAAGAGCTTTTTTGCTTAATGGAAACTAACACTTAAAGCGTTAACCGATAACGCAAACAAGAATCCGCGGTTATTGTAAAGGTATTAGACCAGGTATAACCTTGGCAACTCGCGGTATAGCTGTAGGTTCCGGGAGCAAGATCATTAAAATTCCCACCATAATTATCTGGGTTGCAATCTGGTGTGCCAGAATAATAATAACCAGTAATTGTGGAAGTGCCAACTCCGCTTAGATTCACGGTTATGGGGCCACAGCCCAAATCTTGACTTGTCCAGAATTTGACATCACCTTTATCTCTTCCGCCATCGCCATCGCCGCCGCCGCCGCCGCCGCCATCGCCGCCGCCGCCATTGCCACCAGCGTCGCTACAATCAACGCCATAGCCACTTACAATGACATCAACAGAGCCATTGGCATCTAAATTTGCTTCCAAAACAAATTCAACTCCATTAATTGAAATTGTACACGTATTTGGTGGAATGTCTCCTAAATTATGGGCATACAGAGTTACATAATTAAAGCCATTATATCCAAAATCGTAATCAACACTTATTGGACTTGAAGGACCATTAAGGGTTTTTTCATCAATAATGACATTCCCATTCGCAATAATGGAAACTACATCGCCATCAATGGCTCCATGATCCCATACTTTAATATTGGTAATTCTACTTGAAATTTCAATACAACCTAAATAGTTGTTTGGCCGTCCGTAAGTAGAAGAAGGTATAATAGAGACTTCATTAACTTCTACTGCTTCGGGCTCTGGGTCTGATTCATCTTTTTCACAACTAATGAATAGAATTGAAAAGACAAATAAAAACGGAATTAATAATTTTTTCATCATTTCTAGTTTGGTTTTAGGTTACTTATTCAGTGAAAATAAAAGATTGATTATGTTTAAAATCTTTCTGACCAATTGATTGTCAAATCATCTAAATTTTGATTTTTATCCCTCATAAAGAAAAATCATCAATTAATCTGAACCAAAAATAGAATATAGAAGAATGATAAAAAATACCCCTTAGTAGGTATTTTTTGTTGCGATGTAATTGGTTGAATTTTATAATTTCACTGAATTAAAAGCTCCCTAAGCCTTAGTTTTAAAGGAGTTTTAACTTTCAGATTAGTGTTTTAGAAGAGTTTTGAGTAGCACAAGGAAAATCAGAAAAGCAAGGAATCCAATTAAAACCCAAATATTTCCCTTATAATATTTTTTGTGTAGTTTTTTGTCTCCACGATAACTATAGATGATTACAATGGCAAAGATAATAATAGAAATAAGAGCAAAAATCAATTGGCCAGAGGTAAACATATTGTTGTAAATTTATGGCTGCAAAAATAGGGATTAAACAGGAGTCGAGAAACAAGATTAGACGGAATAAGAATAAATTCTAAAACTCTTAAATAAACCTTCTTGCTTTTTGATCTTCCTATACTAAAAAATAATTATGAAAGAAAAGATTACTGCGGTAACAGAATTCCATAAAGTTTATGGTTTAAATATGAAAGAAACCCCAACGGCAGATATCGGAATAAAAGGCAATCTCCTGCGATATAAGCTTATGCGAGAGGAGAATGAGGAATATTTGGAGGCTGCAAACAACAATGACTTAGTTGAAGTTGCCGACGCATTGGGCGATATGCTCTATATTCTTTGTGGAACCATTATTGAACACGGAATGCAATACAAAATTGATGAAGTTTTCGATGAAATTCAACGTAGCAATATGAGTAAGTTAGGAGCCGATGGAAAACCGATTTACAGGGAAGATGGCAAAGTTTTGAAGGGACCTAACTATTTTGCCCCAGATATTCAATCCATTCTTGCAAAGTAGTAGTGGATGCATTAAAATCCAAAATCCCTTAGAGCCGTAATTTGGCAAGTAGGGATTTTTGGATTTTAAATTTTTGGATTATCTACATACTTAAAACTTCGACTCGAGATTTATACAACATTTATACAACCTCAAATCTCCAACCGAATGGATCCTCGCAACGGTTCCGTTGGATATCTGTCAATTCTTTTTTGAATTTTTTAGCATAGCTATCGTCTTGTTTTTCAACATCGTAGGTGTGATTTTGAAAACTAAATGCGTTCACAGGGCTGATAACCGCGGCGGTACCTGCTCCAAAAATTTCCTTTAAGGTTCCATTTTTTGAAGCCTCAACTATTTCGGAGACCAAAACCCGTCTTTCCTCAACAGCTATATTATCTTTTTTCGCTAGGGCGATAACACTTTTTCGAGTAACGCCATCCAATATTCTATCACTAATTGGGGCTGTTAACAAAGTATCGTTTACACGAAAAAAAACGTTCATTGTACCAGCTTCCTCCAGGTATTCATGATGACTAGCATCGGTCCAAATAATTTGTTGAAAGCCTTTTTCGCGGGCTAAGTTTGTTGGAAAAAATTGAGCGGCATAATTTCCGGCGGCTTTGGCCGCACCAACGCCACCATTGGCGGAACGGCTATAATGTTCGGCAATCTCAACCTTTATATCTCCAGTATAATACGCTTGGGCTGGGGACATCAAAATCATAAATTTGTATTCGGTTGAAGGAGAGGCACCAACTCCTGCTTGAGTGGCAATAACGAATGGACGAATATATAGAGAATTCCCTTCTCCAGCCTTTACCCATTCCTTATCCATTTTCACTAAGGTTGTTAAAGCCTCAAAAAAAATATCTTCGGGAAATTCAGGAATGGCCAGTCTTGCAGAGGATTTATTAATCCGGCTGGCGTTCTGGTCAGGTCTAAACAGCCAAATTTTACCTTGGTCATCCTTAAAGGCCTTCATTCCTTCGAAAACCGCTTGACCATAATGAAAGACCTTTGCCGCAGGAGAAAGGGTAAGGGGGCCATAAGGTCTTATTCTTGGGTTTTGCCATTCGCCGTCCTTATAATCACATTCAAACATATGATCACTAAAGACGTGTCCAAATACTAGATTGTCAAAATCAACTTGATCGATTCTGGATGCATCTACTTTTTGAATACTAATTTTTTGGGTAGCGGAAGAATTCATCTATGAATATATTTATTCTGTAAAAATAGCAAAATTTTAGTGCATAAAAAATCCAAAAAATCACTAAGATTGCAATCTATTACCAATCAATAATTTAATAAACGTCACAAAATGAAAAAAATCTTATTTATTTTAACACTTGCTGGAATTGCCATTGGTTGTAAAAACGACAAAACTGAAACCATTCAGCCTGTTGAATCAGAAGAAATTGCAGTTAATTACCTCACATTTGGAGACGAAATATCAGATGAAGAGGTTTTGACAAAAAATGAAATGGTTGAAAAATTTCAAAACCTAAAACCAGGCGATACTTTAAATTTAAAATTTACTTCTGAAGTGAAAGAAGTTTGCCAGAAAAAGGGATGTTGGATGAAACTAGATATGGGCGAAGAAGTGGCGATGGTTCGCTTTAAAGATTACGGGTTTTTTATGCCAAAAGATATTGAAGGACAAGGAATCATTGTTGCCGGAAAGGCCTACGTTGAAGAAATGAGTGTTGAAGATCAGCAGCATTATGCAGAGGACGGTGGGGCAACTCCCGAAGAAATCGCAAAGATAACTGAGCCTAAGCGCACTTTTGCGTTCGAAGCAAATGGCGTTCTAATTCCAGAAGTGGAAAAACAGTAATTTTTTTGAAAAGAACTTTATTGAAAACGGGCGACGGTTCGTATACGCTGTATATACCAGAATGGGATGAACAATACCATTCAAAGAATGGTGCTGTAGCCGAAGCCCTGCACGTTTTCATTAAGGAAGGATTGTATTACTGGATTTCTAAAAATAACAACTCTGAGATATCTATAATGGAAATGGGTTTTGGAACTGGGTTAAACTGTTTCCTAACTTATTTTGAGACTGATAAAAATTCTTGGCGAGTTCATTACACTGCTGTTGAAGCCTATCCATTGACGCTTAAAGAAGCCCAATCTCTCAATTATCCTTTAATTCTTAATGATTTATATAATGAAGAGAATTCGGATAAGTTAAAGAAGGCGCGAATTTTCTCTATGTTACACGGCACTACATGGGAGAATGATGTTGATATTTCTGATAGTTTCTTGCTAACGAAACAGAAGAAATTCTTTTCGGATACAACGGATAATTCCAGAGTTAATCTTATCTTTTTTGATGCCTTTGGAATAAAAATACAACCAGAACTTTGGACTGAGGAAATCTTTCAGAAAATGTACAACGCCCTAAAACCCAATGGTATTTTGGTAACTTATGCCGCTAACGGAAAAGCACGTCGTGCGATGCTAGCTGTAGGTTTTTCTGTAGAACGTCTTCCTGGCCCTCCCGGGAAAAAGGAAATGCTGAGGGCAACAAAGTTGACCTGAAACAACTGTATTTTGTGATAAAATACGGATTTGGAATTTTAGCTGCGACATGCCAACGGGTACTTCCGATGTTAAATTCCATTCATTTCACAATCTTCCGTTAAGACCCTTTGTTGTTCCCTATTGAAGTTCTATTTTTAAGATTGCGATGAAAAAGGTATTGATAACAGGAGCTACGGGACTTATTGGCAGTGAACTGACCAAGCAGTGTCTCAATGCCGGAATTGCGGTTAACTACTTTACGACCAGTAAGGATAAAATTGAAAAGACCGAAAACTACAATGGATTTTTCTGGAATCCGAAACAAGGAGAGATTGATGAAAAGGCATTTGAGGGAACATTTGCCATTATTAATTTGGTAGGGGCAACTATCTCAAAACGATGGACAAAGAAATATAAGGAGATAATTCTGCACAGTCGATTGGAAACCATATCTCTTCTTCGTAACACTCTTAAAAAAATTGATCACAATATCGGCCACTTTATTTCCGCTAGTGGTATAAGTATTTATCCAAATTCAAAAACAAAACTTTATACCGAAGAAAGTGAAGAAGTTGGCGACAATTTCTTGGCTCAAGTAGTGGTCAAGTGGGAAGACGCAGCTGCTGAATTTAAGGATTTGGGAATGGAAGTTACCAAAGTGCGTACTGGAATGGTTTTGGCCAAAAAGGAGGGAGCGTTACCAAAATTGGCAAAGCCAATCAAATTAGGGTTGGGGGCACCATTGGGCGATGGAAATCAATGGCAGTCCTGGATCCATATTGATGATATTGCGGGAATCTATCTCTTTATTCTTCAAAATCAATTGGAGGGTAAATATAATGCCGTGGCCCCAAACCCTGTCCAAAATAAAAAATTAACAAGGCTCATTGCAACTCAGCTTGGAAATCCTCTTTGGCTCCCAAATGTTCCAGCTTTTCTATTGAAACTGGTGTTGGGAGAAATGTCAATTTTGGCAGTGGAAGGACAGTTAGTGAGTTCAAAAAAAATAGAAGAATTGGGATATACTTTTAAATATCACAACATAGATTCCGCCCTTCAGGATTTGCTGCAGAAAAATTAGAAGTTGATTTCTGAAAAACTGAAATTTACTTCATTATTTGTAATTTGAAACTTACAGTAGTTTCCATTATTCACTTAAAAATTCGAAAAAAAATAGCTGTCTCAGATTTTGAGACAGCTATTTTGTATTCCCATATTCGACCTTGAAAACCTACTTTATTTCGAGCAGTTCAAGTTCAAACTTTAAATCCTGTCCAGCCAATGGATGATTTGCGTCCACGATAATAAATCCGTCTTTCACATCTGCTATGCGCAGTTGACGTTCAGATCCATCAGGGTTTTTAGATACTAGACCCATTCCTACTTCAGGTTTGATTTCGGGAGGCAGGTTTTCACTTGGTATTTTTTGAAAAAGTTCTTTTTGGACTTCGCCATAAGCCTCCTCTTTTGGGATGGTTATAGTTTTTTTTTCTTTCACTTTCATATCCACCAATCCTTTTTCGAAACCAGGGATTAAACGGCCTTCGCCTAATTTAACCTCAAGCGGTTCGCGCTCGATTGAACTATCGAACACTTGTCCGTTGCCCAATTTTCCGGTGTAGTGAAGTTTTACGGTTTCATTTCCTGTTACTTGATTCATACTGTTTTGTTTTACAATTATTTAATCAATAAATGCAAAACTAGGAGTTTGAATGACCAATTCCACAGAATTTGTGAGTTAATATAGAAATAAAGTTATAAAACAGGGTTGAAAATAGAGTCAAATGATACCGTTTTATGATGAAATTCTTTCGTTGTAATTTCCTGTCAACTAAACTATACCGAGTTAAACCTAATTATGGTCCGCGCAATTTTGGAACAATGAAACCATTTCAAAAACCAAGAATTAAAGACATCGAAAGAAATAATTTTTGGAAGCTTAAAAATTTTATTAAACTAAGGTTTTTTCCCTCTTTCTAATATTTTCTCTTTTCTGTTATCTCTATTCGGGTCGTAGGTTTTGTACATCAAGTTCATGTGCGATAAATATTTTTCAGGATTGGCAGCTCCCCTGTGGCACATAACGCAATTTATCACATGTACTTGTTGTGGTTTTGGTTCAGGGAAGTAAGGTTTAAAATATTTTTCATTGATTTCATTTGTCATCATTATCATGCCCCGCGCAATTTCCTTTTCAATTTTTGCATCGCTTGCAAAATCCAACTCTTTTGGATTAGTTTTACTTGGCATGTGGCAATAATTACACTTCACACTTAGAGATGTTTCGTAGTTTTTCATAAGATGCATTAAGCTATCTTTTGAAATATCATTGGGTAGCACCTTGAGGTTTTTCCAAGGGGGTTGAGCTATGTAACCTGAATTGGTATTCGGATTATTCTTAAAGGCAAATAGTCCAAGAAAAAGTATCAGAATTCCAATACCTGAAAAAAGTACGGGTAGTTTTTTCTTTATTTTCATAATGTATGTTTGTAAATGAATCGAGGCATTAAGGTATGAAAAATTCTTTTCACATTTTTTCTAAATTCAATATATGAAAGACAAAAGTTCTGAAAAAGGTAAAAGCTGTGAAGGGAAATTGTGAATATCTATTCTCGTTTTTTAAAGTAGAAGATGTTTTAAACCATATTTTTGGCTTCCTAAAAAACATAGCTATGAGCGTAACTTGGTATGAATGTAAGGTGAAATACAAAAAAACACACGAAAGCGGAGAGCAAAAAGTAACTACAGATACGTATTTATTAGATGCAGTATCTTATACCGAAGCAGAAGCGAGAATTACCGAAGAGATGAAGATATTTACAACGGAGGATTTTAGAATCATGAACATAAAAGTGGCTAATTTCTCCGAGGTTCACCCTTTTGAAAATTCAGATCGCTGGTTTAAATCGAAAGTTTCCCTGACTGCAATCGATGAAGAGAGCGGTAAGGAAAAAAAGACGAATATATATTTGTTAGTCCAAGCAAACGACGTAAAGGAAGCTTTTGAGAATAGTACCAAAGCGATGGCGGATACCATGGGAGATTACACAATTCCATCGATCACAGAGTCTCCAATTCTGGACGTATTCCCATATCTCACGGGAGAAGAAGAGCAGTTAGAAAAATTCAATGTTCTTGAAACAGCAGAACTTGTGGAACAAGAAAATTATGAATTGAGGAAGTTCTATTAGTTCATAATTAATTGACTATTTATTGAAAAACAAAAATATCTTTTGAGCAGAGAAGCTTTTTGTTTTGGAAAATGTCAGTTAAAGTTGGTACTGTTGTTCATTTTTCTATATTTGTGTAAACGACAAGAAATATATTAAGCGGGAAATCTCTATAGGAAATGCCGCTTTTAAAGTTTAATCAGGTACTGTGATTATTAATGGGTTTCGTTAATAAATATGTTAAATAATTTTAATAACCATCCTAAAGCCAACAGCTTCACTCTGCATTCTGATGCTGAGCAGGCGTCTGTTTACGCGGCAAATCAAATTGCAGACCTCATCCTTCGGCAACAAAAACAAGGAAAGCGGGCAGTTTTAGGCCTAGCCACTGGCAATACGCCTAAAAGGGTTTATCAAGAACTCGTTCGATTGCACAAAAACGAAAGTTTGAGTTTCCATAACGTTATTAGTTTCAATTTGGATGAATATTATCCAATTGGCACAGAAGACAGTCAGAGCTACACTTACTTTATGCGTCAATACTTGTTTAGTCATATAGATATTAAGTCGCATAATATCCACATCCCTCATACCGATTGTGCTCCAGACGGAATACTCCAGTATTGCAAAGACTACGAAGATAAAATAGCGAGTTTTGGAGGTTTAGACTTGCAGTTATTGGGAATTGGTCGCAATGGTCATATTGGTTTCAACGAACCTGGGTCTAATTTTGATTCTGTTACTCGGTTGGTTAATTTGCACTCACTTACGCGGGAAGACGCACAAGCAGATTTCGGTAATATTGAAAACGTTCCCTATCAGGCCATAAGTATCGGGATTCAAACTATTATCCAAGCCAAAAAAATATTATTACTGGCATTAGGAGATAGAAAATCTGAAATAATTAGTAAAGCGCTTAGAGGAGAAATATCTACACAGATCCCCGCTTCCATACTTCAAACTTTATCACAGGTGGAATATATTCTAGATCGTGATGCTGCTGCATTAGTTCAGGAATAATTTAATCTGGTTATTTGCAGATACTTTACCATATTACTGTATACCTCTTTGCACAGCATCAATAAAATCTTGTCGGCCTTTTGTGAGTTCTTTTGAGCTAGCTCTTGGCCAAGCTGCAATTTGTGCAATTATGAGGTTCTTATTTGGATTAATATATACCATCTGCCCAAAAATACCAACCGCCGCGTAGCTTCCGTTTTTAGAACGCCACCATAAATATCCATAGCCACCATCTTGATCGTTGACTTCATATAAAATGGAAGTTGCATCCTTTAACCATTCTTTCGAAATTATATTTTCAACTTCGGGCTTGCCTTCCTTTAACATCAGTGTTCCCAATCGTGCAAAATCCCTTAAAGTAGCTGATAAACCACTTCCGCCTATGTTTAAATTACTACACTCATCCGAAAGCCAATAGGCGCAATTTTCCATCCCGAATGGTTTCCATATTTTTTCGGAAAGGTATTCAGCTAAACTTTTGCCTGTCGCTTCTTGAATTAAAATCCCAACTAAATCGGTTTCTCCAGTGCTGTAATTCCATGTGGTTCCTGGTTTATGTACAAATTTAAGAGTCTTCATATAGGTTAAAATATGAGGCTCTGTATCTAAACAAGGGTTTAGGTACATTTGAGCAACATCCGAGTTGTGGTCTTCATAATCTTCGTTCCAAGCAATACCAGAAGTCATTGTTAGTAATTGACGTACGGTAACCTCTCCATAATCATATCCTTTTAACCCAGAAATATATTTTTCTAAAGGATCATCCAAACTCTCAATAGCACCTTCTTTTAACGCAACTCCGACTAACATGGATGAAACTGATTTTGCCACCGAAAATGAAGTCCAAAGTGTTTCACTATCAATTCCATCAGCATATCTTTCCAATCTTATTTTATTATCTTGAATGGCGATAATACCTTGAATATGATTTTCATTCATATAGGAGGTTAAGGTAGTTTCGTCTTCCCACTTAGGAGTGATATTTTTATTTTTTTCGAAAGGAACGCTTTGATTTCCAGTTGAAATTAAAATACTAGGAAAAATATCATGCATAATCGGAAAACGTCGTTCCTTTTCATCCTGCGACCAAAAGAGCAGACTTTCGAGTTTCTGTCCCATTGTTTCTCCAGGAATATTTGCAATTTCATTACTTGAATCTCTTGTGGCTGGGCTTTGACAATCTTGAGCGGTAATTGTCAATATTCCTAGAATGAAAAACAGTAGAAGTAATAGGGGGTTTTTAACAATCATATTGTTTGTAAGTTTTAAAATAATTGAAAAGGAATTTGACTGAATATCAAATGGGTAATGATTATAAAATCTACTTCCCGATGCAGAAATTGGCAAAAATATTTCCAAGTAACTCATCGTTAGACACTTGTCCGGTAATTTCGCCGAAGTGATATAAAGCTTGGCGAATATCTATAGCTAATAAATCCCCACTCAGATTGGCGTCAATTCCTTCCTGAACTCTTATAATTTCCTCTAAAGATTTTAATAACGCATCATAATGTCTCGAATTGGTTACGATTGTTTCATTATTTCGAAGCGCCCCGGTATTTACAAATTCTAACAATCGCTCTTCTAAATCTTTTATACCGATTCCTTTTTTGGCAGCGAGAAGTAAATGGGAAGAACCTTTGATTTCGGTTAAGGTAACATCTAGTTTGTGCAATTCTGAATTAGAAAGCTTATCTACCTTATTGGCAACAATTATCAGATTTTTTAAAGGATATTTATTTTTAATTGTTTCTATTTCAATTTGAAATTTGGAATTAGACATCTGGAACTTTTCAGCATCGAACAGATAAATAACTATTTGTGCTTGCTCAATTTTCTCAAAAGTTTTTCGAATTCCTAAGCCTTCAATTACGTCTTCAGTATCGCGAATTCCAGCCGTGTCGATAAACCGAAAGCCTATACCACCTATACTAATTTCGTCCTCTATAGTATCTCGGGTAGTACCAGCTATGTCGCTCACAATTGCGCGCTCTTCATTCAAAATGGCGTTTAATAATGTAGATTTTCCTACGTTTGGTTCCCCAACAATTGCTACAGGGATTCCATTTTTCAAAACGTTTCCAGTTGCAAATGAATCTATCAATCGTTTTAAGACATGAGTGATTTTTGAAATTAACTTTTTAAATTCTTCCCTGTTGGCAAATTCCACATCTTCTTCAGCAAAATCGAGTTCTAGTTCTATTAGGGAAGCAAAATTTAATAATTCTTCTCGCAATTTTTTTATTTCAGAAGAAAATCCTCCTCGCATCTGCTGTATGGCCAATTGATGACTGGCTGCACTGTCACTCGCAATCAAATCGGCTACTGCTTCGGCTTGACTTAAATCCATTTTCCCGTTTAGAAATGCTCGAAGTGTAAATTCTCCTGCCTGCGCCATTCTGCATCCATTTCTAAGACATAATTGAATAATCTCCTGTTGAATATAATGACTTCCGTGACACGAAATTTCGACTACGTCTTCGCCTGTGTAGCTATTCGGATTTTTAAAAATTGTTGCGAGGACTTCATCAATAATTCGCTCACCATCTTTTATATGTCCTAAGTGAACTGTATGGGTTTTCTGCTGGGAAAGTGTTTTCCCAGAAACCGAATAAAATAGGCTAGAAGCAATTGAAATAGCTTCTGGCCCTGAAATTCGGATTACGGCTATTGCACCTGCCCCTGTCGGGGTGGCCATTGCGACTATTGAGTCTGTGTGTGTCATTGACGCAAAGGTAAGATTAACTTTGATAAAGATTCAATATTTGTTAAAGGCCGTAGCACCATTTACCCGGCTAATTAGATCGATTTAAATTATTTTTGAATTATATGAAAATGAATTAAATACTAAATTTCATACGTTTTTTAAATTTTAATCGGAAATTTGTAATCGAATTAATTTGTTAACCTAAATTAAACTCTTATAAAATGACAACAACAACATTTAAAAAAACCAGTCTTTTCCGCACCGTATTTTTCATTGGAAGTTTTCTTTTTTGCACAGCGTTATTTGCGCAGGAAGCAACGCAAGAGAAAAAAGGTGTATTTGAATTTGAATCATCTGTTATTGATTATGGAACTATAGCCCATAATGCAGACGGAGTTCGTGCCTTCAAATTTAAAAATGTTGGAAACGCTCCAATAGTAATTACAAATGTAAAAGGAAGTTGTGGCTGTACAGTGCCTACAAAACCAGACGGAGCAATTATGCCAGGTGAAACCGCCGAAATTGGTGTAAAATATGCAACCGATAGAGTTGGTGCTTTTTCAAAAACTGTAACGGTTACCTCAAACGCATCCGAGCCTACTGTGGTTCTTAAAATAAAAGGAACTGTTTTGGCCGATGCTCCAGCTGTTTCTAAAACACCGAGTGGTAAATAATATAAGATTTAATCAGAAATCAAAAAAGGAAACCGTTCTAATAATTAAATTGGAACGGTTTTTTTATTTTGGTCTAATTTTACTATAAAAGAACGTTATCTTCTATTAAAAAATCATCCTTTCAATTATTGATTAAATAGCCTTTAGGCCTATTACTTTCCCACCTTCCTTATCTTTGGGAGGTTCTTCGTTTTTGATTTCATTGGCTGGTGTCTCTTCTTTAAAAGGACTTTTCTTGGTCTGTTGGATGGCTTGCTTTATATACCACTGAAGTTGAAATTTATGTTTTTCAAGAATTTCAAGGATACTATCAGGCAATTCGCGACGCTCCAGAAGTTCATCGTATCTTTTAATGTTGTTGAGATCGCGGCGAATACAAGAATTGATAATGGCTTCACTATCAAAACTCTCTAGGGCGTCTTTAATTTCTTGCCAAGTGCGATCTAGATTTCCTTTTTCGACATCTTGTTTAAGGGGTTCGATATCTCGAGAGTGAAGCTCGTTTGAAATATCGTGGCTCATTCTATTGCGCTCTACCGCCATATAGTTCAGGAAGCGCTTGAGAACACTCGTTTGTGCGTCTTGCGCAGCGTTGTAATATAGTTTCTCTGCTTCAAAACAAGCTACCAGCAAACGGTTTAGCTTATCAAAATCTTCGTATTTCTGTTTCATAACCGTTCAGTTTGGTCAAAGTTAGTATAAAATTTGACATTCTAAAATTCTTGGTTTTAAATATTTTCTAAAAAAATTATTTCAATATTGCAACATCCAATAATCTTTGTCGTCCTTTAATAGAACAGCAACCAAAAAAATCATCGAGTTTGTCAGATTTACTATTAATAGAGCAATGTAAAAGCTGCAACCGCAAGGCACAAATGGCACTTTATGGTAAATATTGCAACGGGATGCTTATAATAGCTAATAGGTATTTACGGGACACCGCGGCCGCGGAAGACGCAATGCAAGAGGCTTTTATTAAAGCGTTTCAAAACTTGGGACAATTCAGTGGAGAAGTAACCTTTGGATCGTGGTTAAAGCGAATTGTAATAAACACTTGTCTTGATAGTATAAAGGCTAAAAAGCTTGAACTAGAATCGTTAAATGAAGAAGTCTTTAAAATTGTTGACGACAATGAGGACTGGACGATTGCTGATGAGGCTACAATTTCAGAAGTGCTGGCTGCAATTGAAACCCTGCCAAATAATTACAAACTCACCGTAAAATTATTCTTAGTAGAGGGTTACGATCATCAGGAAATTTCAGAAATACTGCAGATTTCTGAAAATGCTTCACGAACTTATTTGCATCGGGGGAAAACAAAATTAAAAGAAAAATTAAAACACTTGCGTTATGGGACGGGATATTAAAAAAATGTTGGAAAATTATGAACCTGAAGAAGTTAAACTTCGAGAAGGGCATCAAGCGCGTTTTGAAGCAAAACTTGATAAGGCGTTTCTAGAAACTACTTCCAAAGAAAAGAACAATTCAATTCCGTGGATGAGAATAGCTGGGATACTTATAATTTTTGTCTCAGTTGGTCTTTTCGGATACCAACAATTGTCCAAAAAGGGTTCTGGTATTTCTGAAAATCCAAATAATAATGTAGTTGAAAATACTACGAAAAATGTAAGAAACACCGAAGCTCCAAAACTTACATTGGCAGATATTTCACCAGATCTTAAAAAAATTGAGGAATATTATATGACTGGGATTAACGTGCAATTGGCTTCCCTAAAAATAACCGATGAAAACCGAGATGTGGTTGATGGCTATATGCAGCGGCTTTCAGAACTGGATAGAGAATACAATTCTCTCAATGCCGAACTGAGCAACTTTGGCCCCACCGAAGCCACGGTTACTGCTTTGATAGATAATTTGAAACTTCGTTTGGATTTGCTGTTCAAACTAAAAAACAAATTAAAAGAACTTAAAACTCAAAACAATGAAGAATTTAAAGTTATACAATCGTAGTACCATTATTGTTCTCTTGTTGGTTTCTGCCTTTGGCTATTCGCAGAAAAAATATGTGGAGAGCTTCAACGTCAACGAGAATGTAGAAATATCAGTGAATACTTCCTTTACAAACGTCATTTTTGAAACTTGGAATAAAAATAAGGTGGAAGTAGAAGCATTTATCGAAGGCGACAAGCTTTCTGAAAGTGAAAGGGAACAACAAATGAAAAACTGGAAGCTCGATGTTACAGGCAACAGCAAAAGAGTAAGTATAAATTCCAACGTTTCAAACCAAAGTTTTGCGATGGCTGATATGCCTTCAATGGATTTTATTGGCCCGCTGATGGAAGATATGGTAATGCCGATGATTCAAAACATTAAGGTACCACCATTACCCGAAGAATTGCTTGAAAATATTGGCAATATTCAATTTGATTATGAAGCTTTTAAAAAAGATGAAAAGGGTTATATGAAGAAATTTGAAGCCCAAATGGATAAAAAATTCGGAAAGGATTTTGAAAAGCGAATGGAGGAATGGGGTAAGAGTTTTGAAAATTCGTGGGACGAAAAAAGGGCAGATAGTATTGGCGAAGCTTACGGAAAAAAGATGGAAGCTTGGGGCGAAAACTTCGGGAAACGCATGGAAGCTTGGGGCGAGGAATACGGAAGTAAAATGGAAGCTTGGGCAAACGAGATGGAAAAAAACATGGAAAAACAAGGCAGTAATTATTCGAAAACTGTTTCAAGATCGCCCCATGGGTCCTCTGTAATTATTCAGGGAAGTAGCCATAGTAATAGTGCCAATGCAAAAAGAACAATAATAATCAGAATTCCTAAAGATGCCAAAACGGATGTAAACATTCGGCATGGCATGTTAAAAATGGCGGATGCCAACAATGTCAAAGCCAATTTAAATTATACGCCATTCACGGCAAACCGTATTGATGGGGGACAAACCCTCATTAATGCTGCGTATGCGTCAGTGTCGGTTAATGAATGGAAACAAGGAGTTTTAAACGTAAAATTTGTGGACAATTGCAGTATTGAAAACGTTCAAAATATAAATCTGCGAGCCAATTCTAGTGATGTGCGGATTGGGAATATTACAAATCAGGCTTTTCTTTCCGGTTCGTTTGGCGATTTGCGAATTGATAAGGTTGCAGATAGTTTTGAAACTATAGATATCCGTTTGGAAAATACCGATGCACGTGTGAAAGTTCCGGCGGGTGCATTTTCGTTTTATTTCACTGGAAATAAATCTACGTTAAAATACCCGAAATCACTTCAACTAAAAGAATCAAAAAGTGCCGACAGGATTTTGGTGAAAGGGTTTAATCAAAATAATGGGTCTAATAAAACCATTACGATTAACTCTAATTATAGCAATGTTTCCCTTCAATAAAAATAGGGCTTGAATTGAAAAGCGTTTTTCAATTCCTTCCTAAATATAAAGCCTGCTCTAAAAAATGAAGGGAGCTTTTAAATGAACTTAGGATAAATGAGAGTTTATTATTGCCTTACGGTGTTTAAATTTTCGACACTTATTGAGCTTATATTTAGGCAAGTAAAAGCTATCGAAGATATTTCAACGCTGAGTGGTTGGAGCTTAGTTAAGGAATAATAAAAGTTTTTCCTGCAAACCCGATTTTGAAAAAACTTTTTGGATTTGTCTGTGAAAGTAACGCTTCAAAAAAATATTAAACCAGATAAACAAAACCAATGCAGGAAAGAAATACTTAGAATTGGAAAAGAAATTAAGATGCTTAACTGTAGGAATTGTTTTTTGTTTGAATTCGGATAGACTATCATTTTATAAGCTGGTTACTAAAAATTAAATTGTTTTTAGATTTTTATCGGATAACGCTACTGTCTACGAACAAAAAAAGCGGCAATCACTGCGTTTATAATTCCAAAACCTAGTAGTCCAAAAGCCGATTGCCAACGATAATTGTTGATATTCAGAAGATCGTTCATTTTTGTATTTGCCATCAATTCGTTGGTGACAGAGGCCTCGGCGATTGTGTTGAAATTATCTGGAGTAAAAAAATTGTAAGCTACATATTCGGTAAGGGGAGAGAGTAGTGCTACGAATAGACTAATGGTTAGCCCTGAAAGAAAACCTTGAATCCAAGTCATTTTTCCGTCATAAACCCTTCTTCTTTTTTCGCGTAAAGCCAACAAGTATAGCAAAATAGCAAAAGGTCCAAACAAAAGAGTAAGCCACCAATGTTCTAAGAATTGCTCCTTGTTCCAGCCCATTGTCTTTTCGAATAATATCCAGCAAAGCAATGCAATGCTAAAAATGACAGCCCATTTTAATTCAATGTAAATTTTTTTCATTTGCAATTTTGGATAAGTATGTTATTGGTTTCAAAAAGATTCAAAGACTGTATAAAATTAGTATCGGAGTCAGCAATTTTATTGGAAATAAATTATTCCTGAAGCCAGTATTAATAGATGTTTTTAGGAATTAAATCTACAACAAAAAGCTTTTGTTTTTCAAAGTAATTTAGATTTTGGAAAATGTCAATAACTTGGTGTTATCATCATTATTTCCAATTTTATGCGTAAGTTCAATTTTTGAAACATTCAATGAAACAATAGTCCAATTCTCCGTGATTTTATCAAATGGAGGTGTTCCAGAAAACTGTAGAATTAACTGTTCTCCATTTTCCGAAGTGGTTTTATAAAGCCAAGTGCCATCCTCAGAAAAGAGATCTGTTTTGCCATTTACCGTTCCATCCTCATTAAAAGAGAATATAAATGTTTCAAAATCGATGGTATGATCCGCGTGTTCACTATAAAAACTTGTAACTTTCCACTTTCCTTGTGGAAGTATTATTTGGATTTGTTCAAATTCATTGGTAATTACGTCTCCTTTATTGTCATCTTTATTACAAGAAATCAGAACTAAAAGAGATAAAATCAATGCAATTCTTTTCATGATTCTATTTTTGCTCGAATATCGGCTTTTTGAAATAGAAGGGTCTTAAAATTATAACAAATTAAAAAAGCCTAACAATTTTTTATGATATTGTTAGGCTTTTGTGAGTTTTTTGTAATCAATCTATTGGAGGGCGTATTTGCGAATTAAATGGTTCATTTTCTCTTTACGCTACCAGAGCTACTTTTATTTGCATTGATTGAGGTTGGGCTGCCGTAATAATTTACATTGGCTCCACTACTGGCTTTGGCATCCAGCTTCTCTTTTGCATTTACACTTATTTCAGCGCCGCTGGTTGCTTCGGCAACACTATTTATTGTCAAAAGATTCTTTGCGTCTATTTCACTGCCACTAGAAGCTTTTGCTGAAAATGAGGATGCTTTTCCAGAAATATATAGCTCGGCTCCGCTACTGGTTTGTGCTGTAAGGTTCTTCGAGAATATTTCCACTTTCATTTCGGCGCCGCTACTGCATTTAAGTGTTATGTTTTCACTTTTTATCACTGAGTTTGCCACAATTTCTGATCCACTGCTTGCCTCAATAGTATTGATCTCAACGAAAGTGACATAAACCTTTTTTGCTTTTGACCAGCCTATATTTTCTGAGGTGGTAATATACAGCTTGCCATTTTTTACATCCGTTGTAATATATTGTTGCAAGTTTTCATCGGCTTCAACTGTGATTTTATTTTCGTTTCCTTGTGTTAAGTAAATATCTATGCCAGCACTGCCTCTTACTTCTGTGAAGTTTTCAGTAATGTTGCGGTCTTGAGTGGTTACATTTCCGTTGCCTTTTTTGCCGAAATTGAAGTTGCACGCGCTCAAAATAAGAGCGGCTGTCAGGACAATTATAAAATTTGTGGTTTTCATCTGTTTTGGTATAATTGGTTAAAATTGTAGCGGATAATTTATGTGTTATTTCCTTGTGTTTTTAATTTTCGAAATCATTTTTCACTTCTTCTTCCCAGCTTCTAGTTTTAGACGAAACTAACGAGTCTTGTGTTTTTTCGGCAGCCTTGATTTCTGAAGATTGAGGAATTATACTATCTATCTTTTTTTCTGAACAATCAAGACAAGTGGTTTTGGTTTTTAAAATTCTGAAATGGTGTGCTTGGTTGTCCCAATTGCTAAGCTCGTTGAAATTTGAGTCAAATCTATAATAAGAGACGGTATTTTCTTCCGAAAAAATCACCGTTCCTTCTGGGACGAATATTGATATTTCGATCTGTTGGTCACGGAATTTATTTTCTGGTTTAGTGGTAAAAAACCCATTGAGTTGCAAGGTTTTATTATTAAAAGAATAGATGTAATCAATCGCCTCAGCGCGTTTTTTGGCATCGAGATAATTATTTCCTTCCGCAGATTTTTCAATTACTATTCTCCCTATGGAATCTGTCGACGGTTTGACGTTCAACAAGATATTTTTTGAATAGATTATTCGTTCATCGTCTTTTGTATACTTAATTTCTAAATCTGATGTTCTACCTAACTTACGTCCAAATTGATTATCCGCCTGCATGCTTATCCGAAGTGTGTCTGATGCCCGAATGTTCACAACTTGTTCCTCGACATAATTGCCGTCATACGCTTTTTCTGTGGCTTGTTTAATTCCTAGCACAGTTAAACCGATAACGGACAATGCCCAAAGTACAATTAATACAATCTTTACTGTTGAACCCATTGATTTTAGATTGCTGAGAAGGAGTTTAAGCCCTAAAATAAACAATGCGAAAAACGGAATTCCAATGGCTAATAATCCCAATAATGCCCATAACCAAAGCGGTACATTAGTGGTGTCCATAAGAGCGATATATTCGGTCATTTCATTATTTCCCCAAAAATCAATACTGCCGAAGGTGAAAAACCCGATAACTAATCCAATTATGGTTACCAATGAAATGAAGATTATAAACACTCCAATTAATTTTGCAAATACCTTGAAAAGAGTGACTATTACTTCTCCCAAACTATCAAAAAAACTAGAGGCCCCGGTTTTTATTTTGTTGCCGTATTTATCGTAATCTACATTTTTCACTTTGTCAGCAACATTATCGAATCCCTCTTTAAATTTGCGTTCAATATTTGAGATATTGATGGGTTCGCCAGTCATTTTTAGTTTATCCGAAGTTGTAATTGCTGCGGGAATTAGGATCCACAATAAAATATAAATCAAAATTGGAGAACCCATACCTGCCAAAACCAAAATCACCCACAAAAGTCTAATCCAGATTGCATCTACACCAATATAATGGCCTAAACCAGAGGAAACTCCAGCAATATATTTGTTGTCAATGTCTCTAAAAAGCTGTTTATGTGCAGCATTTCCTTTCGATTTAGAATATGTTTTTGATGATGGAGGCACTTCCTCAAAAATTTCATCATCCACTTCATAATCTTCGGGCTGGCCCATAACTGCAATTACCTCGTCAAGTTCTACCAAGCTAATTACCTGAGATTGAATTTTAATTTTCTCCTGGAAAAGCTCAGCAATTCTCGACTCGATGTCCTGCATAATTTCTTCACTTCCCTCTGCTCCTTTTAGCGACCTTCTAATGGCGTCTAGGTATCGAGAAAGTTTCCCAAAGGCATTCTCGTCAATATGAAAAGAAATACCTGCTAAATTTATGTTTACTGTCTTGTTCATTTTGTGCTTTTTTCGCTGGTTACTTTATTCACAGCCTGTTGCAGTTCGCTCCAGGTATCGTTTAATTCTGTTAAAAATAATTTCCCTTTTTGAGTAAGGGAATAATACTTGCGCGGTGGTCCACCGGTGGATTCTTCCCAACGGTAAGAAAGCAAGCTCGCATTTTTCAGCCTTGTGAGCAGCGGGTAAATCGTGCCTTCCACTACAAGCATTTTTGCGTCTTTTAAAGTCTCAAGAATATCTGAAGTATAAGCCTCCCCGTCCTTTAGGATAGAAAGGATACAGAATTCCAAAACTCCCTTCCGCATTTGCGCTTTTGTGTTTTCGATTTTCATTTATATCTTATTATTTGTTATTAAAGCTATTTTGAATTCGAATGTCTATCTTAAATGACGGAAATCGAATTAAGTATTTTTCTCTTTTTATTTAATCTTAGCAGTTGTCATCAATTTTTTCTTCGTTTCCCGTAAAATTAATGCAGGTTTCTATAATCATCTCATTCTCTTTCTTTAGTATTGTTGAGTTCGATGTTTTTGCCATTGTGTGTGGCAGACCTTGGGCTATTAATTGAAAGACCAAAGCCATTAGGTAGGCGATAATCGTGTTCATTTTAATTGTGTTTTATCGAATTTATTTTTATAAACTGGATGCAAAGAGGATACTTGTAATGTTCTCCTCGCGTGGCATGTATGGACGCATTAATTACCGCATAAAGTTCGAAAATAAATAAACTTAGAAATAATAATAGGGCCAGCCCAAATAGTAAGAAGTAACCAGATACATTCTGAAGTACATTCCATGAAAAATTGCCAGCATCCTGATCAATTGTTTGAATTAAAGCAACAAAGTCGGTTGCGAAAATTAGGATGAAGGGGAGACAAATCAGGCCTATTAAAAGTGTGTAAATTAAAGTGCTTAACTGAAAATTGATTGCTTGGCGTCCGTGCTCATCTACAAATTCTTTTTCTTTATTAAAGCTCCAGATTAAGAGAGGAACAAAATAATTGGCAAAGGGAAAGAAGTACTTTGAGAATGTGGAAAGATGAATTAAGGCCGCAGTGGTCTGTTGGTTTTTCATCTCGGTGGATGTGGTCTTTGTAAATGTTGTTTCCATAACTTATTGTTTGCTTATACAAATATATGTCTTAAAGACAGTAGTGTGTTACGCATAGTACTATAATTAACATTTATTTAACAAATAGGAAATTACCAAATTATTAAATACCTTCGTAAGAAATAAATAGAAAATGAAGCTTACACCCAGTAAAATCAATACTTTCCTATTATTTAAATTACCTTCTGCATATTTTTTAGGGGTTCGAGTAAAATCTATTTCAGAAGATATTTGTGTAACATCCGTTAAGCATCGGTGGATAAATCAAAATCCTTTTAATTCCATGTTTTGGGCAGTTCAGGGAATAGCCGCAGAATTGAGTACAGGCGCGTTGCTTATGACAAAAATTAAAGAAAGTAATAAGAACATATCAATGCTTGTGGCGAACAATAAAGCTTCCTTTAGTAAAAAGGCACGTGGTAGAATAGACTTTATATGTGAGGATGGTATTGCTATGAACGAAGCCATTCAAAAGACTATCGCGACAGGGGAGGGTCAAACGCTTTGGATGAAATCCAAGGGAACTGATTCTTCAGGAGCCGTAGTTTCGGTATTTGATTTTGAATGGACAATAAAACTGAGATAATTTCCATTATCTAAATTTTATCCTAAAAACAACATTCTATATTTATCAAAAATTTTGAGATTCCAAAGATTTAAAGGTTTTAAGAATGTCCTTGCTACAGCCATTTCAGGACATTACAGGTTATATTTAAATTTTAACCTAATTAAAGAGCAAACCAATTAGGTTTAATTCATAATTATTTGTTATATTTATGCAGTCATTCAAAATCGCTCCCCTATAAAACAATTCTACTAATCTAATTTTTAATTTTAATTAGCTATGGCAAGAGCAATGTTTGATTACACTAAAGCTGTGCTTTCTAAAGTCAGTTTTGACGTGAATTTGTTCTGCAAGGAATTGAAAAAAGCTTTAACTAGGTTGCTTCCCTACGAAATTGAGGAGCTCAAGCTTTGGATCGATTCACTAATAAAGCAGAATCCACAATTAAATCAATGTCTAATTTATTTAAACTAGAAAAGAGAGGTCGCCTAAATCCTTCTTAGGCGACCTCTCTTTTTATTAAATCTTCACTTACTGATTAAATCAGAAGCATCTTTCCGAAAACTTTAATGCTTTTTGCCTCCTTGTTCTGTACTATTATCCTTGCCGTGGCGGTATCTGTCAAGCAATTCTCGTTTAAAGTCATCCTCTGCTTTTCTAAGGCCAATTATCTTTTTAGGAGAAATCACTTTTCGAAGCGCACCAATCATTTGCTTTTGAATCTCTAATTGATCTGTCTCAATGGAAAGAGATTCTTCAATCAATTTGTTTGCTTCCTCATCGCTAAGGTTTTCTGCCCCTAAATGTATTTGTTGATAAATTCGCTCTCTTTTTCTATGCCTTAGCTTGTGTAATTTTTCATCATAATTGTTGTAAACAGGCCAGAATTTTTCAGCCTCAGTTGAGGTTAGTGCCAACTGTTCTGTTATATACGCTCTCTTTAGGGCTTTGATCTTTTCGTACTTATTTTCCTGCGAATAAACGCCAGCGGTAATAAGTAGAAATATAAAAATCATTTTCTTCATAGTTATATTGTATGTTTTTTAAAATATATGTTTGGAAAAAGCTTGAAATTAATGGAGCAATTTTTTAATCTATTCTTATCCTTAAGTAAAAAATGGATATGGATAATTCACCATCACTCCGACATTAAAATTTCTTCGTCTGTATTTTCCAATAGATAATTTTTCAGAGTTGTATCTGAAATATATTGGTTCTCAAAATTGACATTTGGAAGGTCATGAGGCTCCAAGTAAGTTGTCAATTCATACAAATCGATATTCAAATTTCCTTCATCTATATACTTGTCAATAAGTCCAATTTGAATTGAGTCATTCGTCGATTTATTTTGGGTTGAGTTAAAAGTCATAACACCAGCCACTATACAAGCTGCGACTGCTGCAGCATAACCTAAATGTTTTTTTGAAAAAAGCGGAATTACTTTCGGTTGCTTTTCTATGTGAATCCTTGTCCTCAAAACTCGATCTTCCAAATTGTCAAAATACGTCTCAGGAACTCTTAAGCCACTTGATTTCGGAAGTTTTCCCTCTTCTTCAATACGACAAATTAAAAGCTCTTCGAAATTTTCGAAATAGTTTTCTGGTGTTTTAAAACCTGATATTTTTAGGTCTCTTTTCATTTACAACCTTTGACTTCTAAATTATAGGAAAGTTTCATCTTGAGTTTTTATAAATTGGGTAATCTTCTTAACGGCAATGTGATAACTACTTTTTAGTCCGCCTACCGTGGTGTCCAAAATTTCCGATAATTCCTCAAACGTATGGTCGCCAAAGTATTTCAGGGTAAAAATAAGACGTTGACGTTCGGGAAGCGTAGCAATAGCTTTCTGAAACTGCAGTTGAATAGCATCACCTTCAAAATATACATCGCTCTCCAATTTCCTAACCGCATTATCCTTTAAGTTGTCAATGGACACATTGTTCTGTTTCGCTTTTTTATTGATAAAAGTAATAGATTCATTGGCTGCAATTCGGTACATCCAAGTATGTAGTTTGCTCTCGCCCTTAAAAGAATCTATATTCCTAAAAATTTTTATAAAAGTATTTTGAAGCACGTCATCAGCATCGTCATGATCTAAAACCATATTCCGGATTTGCCAATAGAGTCGTTCTTTATATTGCGCGACAAGTTCACGAAAGCCAGCCTCTTTAGCTTCTTCGGTCTGCAATGCCGTTACCAGATCTTGTTCGTCTAACACTTCTTCGCAATTAATAGTAGGACTAAGGTAAGAAGGAATGGTTTAATAAGTAATTATGAAGATTATATTTTATAGACCACTCCAAACAGAACCATTGCAGGAAGTGTTCGGGTTTCCTTTTCGCTTATTACGGTACTTCCAAAGATGTTTTGGTTGGATGTAGTAGTATTTAAAAGGTTAATGCCGTTCAAGGAAATCTTCCACGGACTCTTTTCAAAATCATAGGTAGTCTCAAAACTGAGTTGTGATAAATCATTATTGAAAGAGTCTGATATTTTATAATAGTCGTAAGACAATTTGTATCTGAATGATCCTTTTGATCTGCTTAACATTAAGTACACTGCGTCCGAATTATAACTTGTTTGAAGAAATGATGTTTTAAAATCACTATATCCTCTGGTGTAATTTACACTGATATTCGGGATATCATCAAACATTGTCTCAACTCCCACCGCTATACTCAGATCGTTATACTTGGCTTCAGATAACAAACCATTGTTCACTTGGGGGGCAACCGTATATTTATAGCGAGGGGTCAATCTTATCTTGAATTTTTTGAACATTTTTCCAATGCTCATTCTGCTGAAGACTTCATAGTTGTCCTTCGTGGTATTTATTGGAGTCAATATCCTGATTTGGTCGATATAATCGGTATCGAAAATTACTGAGCGGTCGTATTTTCGGAAATCAACAATAGCATAAGCTGTAAAACCTCTAAAAATATTTGCATAACCGGCACCCAATTTTAATTGATGGTATTTTGAGGATTCCAAAGTTTCATTGCTATAAAAAATGGAGTTGAAGGACTGAATAGTACCAGCACCAAGGGGATAAACATATTTCGTGGAAGACATCCGATCCTGGTATTCATAGCTTAGGGAGACTTCAGTACCTATGGATTTTTTATATTTGATATTGAAAAAGGGTGAAACCCAAGTTCGGTTGCGGTCATACAGCTGTCTATTTCGAACATCGAAAGAAGCTTCAACCACGAAACGATTTTTTTTGAGGAGATATCCTGGTTTAACGAAAAATTCTGTCTGCCTCACCCCGACATCATCGATAAAATTATTGGAAAGGGAATCCTGAGTCGATCCATAAATATGGTTCTTATAATTGTCGTTTTTCCCTTCCGTCCCTATTGCTATTGATAATGTATTGTAAAGATTCAGTTTTTGATTAACCTTCGCAATAACATTGAACTTCGTGAAATCTCGGAAAGTGCGCTGGTGGATTTCATTTTGATCAGCTCCTAATGGGAAAACCTCTGCAAATAGATTGTCATCAGAATAATATCCATCGTTCTTTTTATTTCCCAAGTTGGATATGGAGGCTTCAAATTGAAGAATATGTGTTTTGGAAATTTTTTTATACCAACCAAGCCAGTTCGACAATTTGATTATTTGTTTGCTGTTTTCTGAATTAAGGTAATTTGAGGTGGCACCAATAGTCCTTTCTATAGGTGAGAAACCGTTGTTTTTTAGATCCTCGACATTAAAGGAAAAGCGCGTTTCTTCATTTATACTGGTTTTGTTGGTAAGTTCCAGGTTTCCTATATAGATATTGCTTTTTTCAGTGTTGCTCTGTAATACAGTTTCAATACTGGTTTCATCGGGATTCAAATATTGGTTTTTCGCAAATGACTCCCGTTCACTTTCATGATCTTGACCGATTAGATAGCTATTTATCGTAGTTTTTGGGCTTAACTTGTTTTTATAGCCTAGGGCGATGGCATGGTTTGTTACGCTTTTGACCTCCTTGTCGGGAAATCTATATCTTCCCAATGAGGAAAAAGTTCTGTTGTTGATGAGATTGTTTCCTTCCTCCAGAGATTCCAGATTGAGAATATTGTGCAAGGGCTCCCCTGTATTGTTGCTGGCTCCTAAAACGGCAATACTTTCCTTTTTTGAATAACTAAAATAGGAGGGATTGATTTGATAATAATTTGAATTTCCATATTCGGCATCAATTTCACCAAAGGAAAAGCTTTTATCGGATCCTTGAGCTTAATGTTCATGATGATTTTATCGCTGTTGCTCACTCCTTTTAAAAAACCAACTGCGCTATAATCATCAATGAATTCTATCTTGTTCACAACATTGGCGGGAATGTTCTCCGCTGCCAGTGCCGTATTGCCGCTAAAAAACTTATCGCCTTCAACTAGTGCTTGGGTAACATCCTTTCCGTTTATTGTTAACTTTCCATTTTGATATTCCACACCCGGGAGATTTTTAAGAATATCGTCCAACTTGCGTTCAGACCCATCAATAAAATCCTTTATGTTGAAAATAATGCTATCCTGCTTTACTTGGATTGGCTCTGGCGTGTAATTTAGGATCACTTCGTCAAGATCTGCGGTTTGCCGTTCAAGGACTATGGTCAAATTGTTTTCCTCCTTATTTTTGAAAACCAAGGTTTTGGTGTCAAAACCCAAATAGGATATTTTCAATTCGTATAGGGAATCCAGAAGCCGAAGCGTAAAAACACCATGGCTATCGGTTATCGTGAATTGAGGACTGGAAGCATTGTTTTTTGGAAGAGCGATAATATTGGCTCCCTCCAAGGGATTGTTATTTGGATCGACAACCTTCCCTTTTAATTCTTTGGTTTGGGCAAATACAGGTATGGATACCAATAGCAAAAGCAAGAAGAAATTCCTTTTGATTTTATTAACTGCTGGCATTTTTATCTTCTTCCGTCTCTGATGGCCTGCTTGGCCGTTTTTTTTATGGCTATGGATTTTTCGGCAAACTCTTCCCAAGACATTTTAACACCCTTTTTAGGAGGAAGCACGGCTTGCGGATCTTTTGGTTGATAATTTATACCTTTTAAAAAATAAGTGATATGGTTTTCTTGTAATTCTACGATGAGTCTAGGAAGCCCTACATATTGTTTTGGCCCGAACTTGATAGGAATTTCCGGAGCGTACCAAGCTTCAACATTTGAAGTGTAAGGTAGACCCCCAATATCCACTTCAAATTTTTTTGTCGCCTTAAAACACACATAATTTCCTATTTCTTTTGACTCCGTCGTAAGTATCCATGGTATTTCGTTAATCTGGTTTTCGATATTGATCTCTGCACCCCAATATGGAAACTGCACAATCTGCTTTTCTTCCTTTAAATCCGTATAAAAGATATGTTCTCCATCTGTATTTTGATATGCAAAGTATAGATTCTGGTCATTCTCATCGACTGGGGGATGAGTGAACAAAGCTTTATTTTTGTTTATACTGAGAATGAAAATTAATTCTTTGGCCCGTTCTTTCTCTTGTAGGAATTTATCAAATACATCTGGATATTGTGTGATAAAATCCTGTGAATAAGGATGATCATTGAATAAAACTCCATACGACACATCAATTTTTTCTTGCGCATTACCGTATGCACAAATAAAAAAGAAAATAAAAGAGAATAATCTCATATGTTTAAAATAAAACCTCTGTGAGGTTTATCTCACATTGGAATCCAATAAAATTGGTTGATTTTTTTCTACTGACTGTATTATATTAAACGCCTTCAATAAAAAAATAGTATAACTATTTCAGCTTCTGCATCTCCACAAGACTGTAATACATACCTTTTATGCCCATTAGTTCTTGGTGCCTGCCCTGTTCAACGATCTTTCCCTTCGAAAGCACTACAATACTATCTGCATTTTGAATGGTAGAAAGTCTCCTGACTTCCGCAGCTTTTCAAGCCTCAATAATTTTCGTTAGCCAACAATCTTATTTTTACCCACTTACGATTTCAAGGTTATCTTCTTTGGGTGTCCCAAGGTGTTATTTCTTATTTTTGTCCACATGTT